>JANOCZ010000300.1:0-8696 GCA_031412455.1 Hyphomicrobium sp.
AACGCGTTGAGCGGTCAAGCTGGAGCCGACGTATTGTCCGGCAACGCTGGAAATGATCGCCTGCTCGGCGGCGACGGCAACGACCGGCTGTATGGCGGCGTCGGCAACGACGTCCTGACGGGCGGCAACCAAAATGACGCGTTCTTCTTCAATACCGCTTTGAGTGCCACGGCCAACATCGACACGATCACCGACTTCAATCCGCTGCTGGATACGATCTACGTCGATGACGCAATCTTTACGCGCGTCCAGGGCAGCACCATGAGTTCGGCCTACTTTGTCACCGGCCCGGCCGCCCGCGACTCGAACGACTTCTTCGTCTACAACAAGACGCTCGGCACACTGTCCTACGACCAGAACGGCTCCCTGGCGGGCGGCTCGATCGTCTTCGCCAAAATCACACCCAACACGGTCCTGACCGCAGCGGACTTCGTCATTTGCTGATGGTCGCGGCCCCCGCCGTCTAAGTGAAGCACCTAAGTGCGTTGACGGCGTCGGCGCACCCGGTATACATCGCCGCTCGCTTATGTTCGGGCGAAGCCTCTGTGGCGGAACGGTAGACGCGGCAGACTCAAAATCTGCTATTCGCAAGGGTGTGGGGGTTCGAGTCCCTCCAGAGGCACCAAACGGGACTGAAAATCCGCTTTCAATCTATGATCGTCTGTAACCGGGCCAAAACCTCTTCGACAATAAAGTCAGGGGCTCTTTCCTGCCGCTTGGCCGACCGTGCCTTGAGATCGAGTGTCCGAATTTGATGGCACAACACCACGCCTTGCGTGTCGGTGCCGCCCCCCGTCATTTGGACCGCCCACCCGGCGGTGCGCGCCGAAACACCGCCCTGCGTGATCGGACACACGACCGCGACACCGAGGCGATTAAATTCGGCTTTTGAAATCACAAGCACCGGCCTTTGGCCTTGCTGCTCGCCGCCCGCCGTGGGATCCAGCGAGACCGTGTAAATGTCGCCACGGTCCAACTCAAATTTCCTCTTTACCGGCGCGCGGCGCAGTCATGAATTCGCGCTCTGCCTTGGACGCGCGTGATGGGGTTTTGAGATCACACTGGCCCATCAACTCAGCAAGGCTGTAACGCCGTCGTGCTTCCGGCCTGATGACCAGTTGATCCTTCTCGACGTTGATCGTGACTCGCGCGTCAGCCGCAAGATCGAGCTGCTTGAGAAACGCCGGAGGGATCGCGACGACCGTCGACCCGCCAACTTGGCGTAATTTTGCAATGGCCATACCTAATCTCCAAATTACACAAAAAGATAACATCGGATATGGGGAGTGTCGAGGGCGTGACAAATCTGTCCGGGCTGTGAAAGGCCAGAAGATCAGCCGGCGAATTTTTCCGACCACCCGATGGCAACACCAAGCGGCATTTCCACACAACCGCAGGACGTTGGATTGCCGCATTTGCCCGGAATGTGGTATCGCGAAATTCATATTTTCTCGGAAGGGCATAGATGCGGTCGAGAGTGTCGATTTTCATTACTTTTGCATTGAGCTTTGCAGTGGCGTGGGCGTCGGCCTTAACCCCCGCGGGGGCCGGCCCAGCGCTTCTGTTTGAGCCCTCGAACGGCAAACTGCTCTACGCCGAAGATCCCGATAGTCACTGGTATCCAGCCTCGCTGACAAAAATCATGACGTCCTACATCGCCTTCGAGGCGATCAAGGCCGGCAAGCTGACGCTCGAGCAGAAAATCCGCTGCTCGCTGGTCGCCACGCTCCAACCGCCAAGCAAGGTCGGGCTGCTGGTCGGTGCTGAGCTGACGGTCGAGAAAGCCCTGCAGGCGGTGATCATCAAATCGGCGAACGATGTCACGGTGATGCTGGCCGAAGCGATCTCCGGGAGCGAAACGGCCTTCGTGGCTGAGATGAATGCAACCGCCCGGCGCCTGGGTATGACCCGCACGCACTTCCTCAATACCAACGGCTTGCCCGATCCAGGCCAAGTCACGACGGCCCGCGACCTCGCCAAACTGTCGCGCGCGATCGTCAATGAGTACCCGCAATACGCGGCGTTCTGGTCGATGCCGGATATGCGCATCGGCGGCCGCCGACTCGGCAGCCATAACGCGCTGCTGCGCACGTTCCCCGGCGCCGACGGCCTGAAAACCGGCTTTACCTGCGACTCGGGATTCAATGTTGTCGCGAGCGCCACCCGTGATGGCCGACGCCTGATGGCCGTTGTACTCGGCGAGGCGTCCGGCAACGACCGCGCCGTCCGCGCCGCGAGCCTTCTCGAACATGGCTTCCAAACCTACGGTTGGAAGGATCTGTTCAATCAGACAAGCATCGACAACCTGCCGGCAGATCCCTCAGCTAAAGCCGTGACGACCGTTCGCCAAACCGTCGTCTCGTGGGATTGCGGCAATCGTCGTCGTGCCGGCCGCACCGTTGCTACGCGCAACAAGGCTTTGAAAGCGAAAGTCGCCGCTGCGAAGGCCAAGGCTGGAGTAGTGCGCAAACCCGTCGTCCAAGACGCCCAGCCGGCAGCAGCGGCCAAACCCGCCGCCACCAACACGGATGCCAAGGCGAACTGAACTCGCACTCACGCGAGAAGTTGATGAGCTAAACTAGAAGCTCGAGCGGCCCCTCGCGGAACGTGCAGCCGGGAGGTTGTACGAAATCAGGGCCTGTGCCGCCGTCGCCAGCATCCGGCTCGTCCTCTGTCCCGTCTTCATACGGTTGCTCGTTTTCGCGACGTTGATTTTCGCCGCCCGGCTCTTCAGCTTGACCATCATCGGCCGCACGATCGGCCACAAGGAGCATGACGCGCTCTGCGCTCGTCTCCGAGAGCGCGACGAATTCGCCCGCCGTGTTAGCTGCCCGGGCAGTTTCGGCTAACGGCGATACCGAAGGCCACCCCCCCAAAGCGGCAATCAGAACAGCGATTTTCGCCAACTCGGGTTTCAACATGATCCGATCCTCCGCCGCTAGCCCGGCCAATCGCGCTGTAGGCGTTACCCTGCAATCTCGGCTGTTAACGGTTATTGAAAACTGCCTGACGGCGTGGCTTCGATCTTGCTTTCTATCACCGCATACACCTGGATTTAATGAATCAGTAGGACTTTACAATGACCGCGAGCGCTCAGCCTGACTGGCACCCTGATGCCGACGCAACGCCGACCCCACGCGACGTGGCGGCAATGGCCGAGGTGCTGGAGGGCCGGCATGGAACGTTCGCCGCCGAGGTCGCTGAATTCTTCGCCAGCTATCACGGCGAGAAAGGTGACGCCGGGCGGGCGTGGGCTTGGTCGGGAGTGGCCGAACTCGTCCGCAATCGCGAGCGAGTGCGACTTGAACGAATTTGAACGATCGTGATCAGATAGGACACTTTGCGAATGCCACCGGCGACTGTCCATCGGCTGCACGCGAACGCGGCGGCCCCAAAGTCAGTCGCGGGCGACGCTGTCTCCGTCGCGCTTGAAGCTGTCGCCGCGCTCCCCGTTGTGTCATCACCGCGCAGCTTCGCCGGAAATATTCTAGCTCAGGCCCGCCACGTTTTCGCGTCCGACGGTGAACGCCAAAAAACGCAACGCGACGCGATCCTGGCCTTCGCCGTGCGCGTGTTGAGCGCCGGCCTCCTTTACCTGTCTCAGATCGTCCTCGCCCGCTGGATGGGCGGCTACGAATACGGAATTTATGTTTTCGTCTGGACGTGGGTCTTGATCCTGGGCGGCCTCGCCCACTTCGGCTTGAACACCGCGTCGATGCGTTTGGCGCCTGAATATCGCGAGAACGGAAATTTCGATGGCCTTCGCGGCCTAATCCGCGGCGCGCGGCTGGCGTCGTTGGTCAGCGGCACTCTCGTCATGGTGCTGGGCCTCGCCGGCGTCTACTTGCTGCAAGACCGGATCGAAAGTCATTTCGTGTTGCCGGTCTACCTGGCCCTCGTCTGCATTCCGCTATATGCGCTGACCGATGTGCAAGACGGCATCGGCCGCGGTAATGCGTGGATGAGCGCGGCCCTGGTACCGCCTTACATCTTGCGCCCGCTCCTGCTGCTCGCCGCGATGTTTGCCGCCCACGAGTACGGCTTGCCGATGAATGCCGCGACCGCCGCCGGAGCCGCGATTGTCGCGACGTGGGCATCGGGTCTCGTCCAGACGGTCATGATCAACCGCCGCGTTGCGTCCACGATCCCCGCGGGACCGCGGACCTATACGTTCCGTTCCTGGATAAAGACATCGCTGCCGCTGGTGCTGATCTCGGGCTGCGAGCTGATGCTGCAAAATACCGACGTGCTCGTCATCTCGCGATTCATGACGCCGATGGACGTCGCCATTTATTTCGCCGCCGGCAAGACGATGGCGCTGATCATGTTCGTGCATTACGCCGTCGGCAGCGCCGTCGCCCATAAATTCGCGGCATTGAATGCGCGCGGCGACAAAGAAGGCTTGCGCGCCTTCGTCAAGGATGCCGTCAACTGGACGTTCTGGCCATCGCTTGCCGGCGCGGTGATCATTTTGGCGTTGGGCAAACCACTGCTGTGGTGCTTTGGACCGAACTTCGACGCCGGCTATCCGGTGATGTGCATCCTCGTTGTCGGATTTTTGTTCCGCTCATCGATGGGCCCCGTCGAGTATTTGCTCAATATGCTGGGTGAACAGGCGCTGTGCGCGACGGTACTCGTCGCTGCCGCAGTTCTCAATGTCGCACTCAATTTCGCACTCGTTCCAACCTATGGATTGATCGGCGCGGCTTGTGCCACGTCAGCATCGCTGGTGATGGCCGCGCTGATGAATTCAATCGTCGCGTGGCGCCGTCTCGACATCGAAATCGCCATTTGGAAAAACCTGCCGAAGTTCTGACGATGAACTTTAGGTCAGGACAACGGGTTCTCCTCAGAACAAGCAAAACTAAAATAATCGCGCTGTGACCAAACCGATGACACAAACGTGTCGGCATTGTGTATGTGGGAATGGGACGCGCAAATTGGGATTTGCGACTTGGCCGTCAGTTGCACGACGGCAACGGGCTGTATCCGCCGCGGGGCGTTGACACGCGTACCATCCAAGCATTCGAAACCGGCCAAACGGTCTGGCTAAAGCTGTGCATGGCTCCAGTGTTCACGCGACGTTGAAAGACGATGATGATCCCGCAAGTAATACGCGTATCCCTCGGATTAGCTGCTGCTCTCTTCGTAGCCGCGCTGCTCAAATTTTTTCTGCTTGATTTCTCCGCTGGCAAAGAAGGCGAGGCGTCGAGTTTAACGGTCCTCATGTCGTCGCTGGGCTACGTCCTTGCCTATGCGCTGCCACTCGCGCTGGTCGCTGCCGCCGCCACCGAATATTTCCGCATCAGGCATGTCGCAGCTCATGTTGCCCTGGGTCTTGCCATCGCCCTCGTTGGCGCAAAAATCGCCGTCATCGGTGAACCGCTTGTCTCAGCGTCGTTCTCAGGCGGTGCCTTGGCCGGCACGTCGGTGCTCGTCGCCGGTATCTTGTCGGGGCTGGCGTATTGGCTGCTGGCTGGCCATCACGCCGGTTGGCAGGGCCAACCAGCTGAGCGCGCCGATACGATGGCCGTCGAAGCCTTCCGCGCTGCAAGCTCGAACGCCCAAGTCGAATATTGCGTTCATTGCCTCGCCGGCTGGTCGGCCTTGGGCGTCGTGCTGTATCTGCTGTTGAGCTGGCTGTTGATCGGCGTGACGGGATTGAGCGGCGGACTGGTCTCGGAAACCGAAGCGCGAGGTCGCGCCGTCCTCAAAGACGCTGGCTACGCCTGGGCAAAATTCGAAGTCGATGGCGATCGTGGCGTCGTCCGCGGCCTCGCCCCCGACGAAGTGCAAAAACGCGTCGCCTATGACACGGTGCGCGATGCATTGGGCTCAGTAACCGGCTTCCCCGGCATTCTGAGCCGTGTCGAAAATGAAACGGTATCGCGCGTGACCTCGACGACGGTCTCCAAACAATTGGCCGACGCCGAACAGCGCGAGATCGAAGCAAAAACCGCTATCGAAGAAGCCCGCCGCGCCGCTACCGGAGCGCGCGCCGCCGAAGAGGAAGCCAATCGCCGCGCCGCCGCTGCTGCGGCAAAGGCCGCCGAAGCAGAAAAACAACGGCAGCTCGAGATCGAGCAAGCGGCAGCCGAGAAGGCAGCGCCGCAACCGCCTGACGATGGCCCCCCTGTTGAATTGGCAGCCGTCGATCCAGCACCTCGGCCGGAACCGGCAGCGGGTCTGGACACGTCGGGTCAAACCGAAGAGGACAGCCCTCGTTCGTCCTCGCCCGTCCCCTCTGGCACGTGCACCGCGCAGGACATCGCTCTGATCGAAACCACCGTCTTGCACTTCAATACGCAGATGTTCGACGTCCCAGAATCGTCGGCCGCCGACCTCGACCGCGTTGCGACGTCGGCGAAGGCTTGCGCACCGCAGCTGATCCTCGTCTCTGGCGTGACCGATCCAGGCGCCGACACGTTATTCAATCCAGCACTCGGCATGCAGCGCGCCGAAGAAGTCCGCCGCGAGTTGATCGAGCGCGGCGTGCCGGCAACGAACGTTGTTGCGAGATCGAACGAGACCCAGCAATTTTTAAAAACAGTCAAATATCAGGAGAACCCGGCCAACCGTAAAGCCGAGTTCAGGTTCCTCGAACCCTCGGAAATCAGCCGCGACGCCACGCTTGAACCGGATGAGCGGGCCGCGACCTGTGAAAATGACTTGAGCCAGATCATGTCGCGTTCGACGATCTACTTCCGGACCGCTTCGGCGCGCATCGATGCCGAAAGCGTCGGCCTGATCAAGGATCTCGCCGTCGCCATCGAGAAATGCGGCAGCGTGATCGTAACGGTCGAAGGTCATACCGACAAAATCGGCGACGCCAATTACAATCAAGCGCTCTCGGAGAACCGCGCCAACACGGTGCGCGATTCGCTGATCTTGGCCGGTGCCGATCAGACTCGCGTCCAATCGAAAGGCTTCGCGGCCTTCGCGCCCCATGACAGCGCCGACACACCGGAAGCCTTCGCGTTGAACCGCCGTATCGAGTTCAGGGTGACGGGCAAGTTCACATCGACGAATGCGGGTGGGCCGTAATTTTAAAAGAGGAACCGTTTGGCCATGTATCTTTTATCGCAACTCGCATCCTACATGTTTCTGACGTTCCTCCTCGGCGTCGGCGTCGGCTACACGCTGTGGCGCACCTGGGGCGAACGCGAAGTCGTCGCCAAATACAAAGCCGCCGAATTGCGGCTCGCGGAATACCTGCAACGCGCCGAGCAGAAGAACGACATGGGCTCGGAGACAGTTAGCCCGTTCGCACCCAAGCGGGCGGGCACGAGCGTCGGCGGCGAAAAGTGGTGATCGATCCGGTCGCGAGAAACCGACGCGCATAACTTCGCGCGCCCGTTGCCTAGCCGTTCCCAGTGACAATGGTTAAGCGAAAATCACCTGTTTTTGGCCGGTAACTATAGAGTTTTCTCGACAGCGCAACGCTGCTGTGGTAGGTTATTTGTATGGTCGGAAGTGTAGGTGGTCGAGCAAATGCTCCACCGCCTTTTTTGTTGGGCGAGTGCTGAAAGAAAAAGGCCGGGACATTGTCCCGGCCTTTTTCTTTCAAAATGCGCGAAAGGCAGCACACTACATCGGTGCGCCGATGACGAGGGTCCAGAAGGATTTGAATTCGGTCTTGGGATCTTGGACGAGGGCGACGCCCATGTGATCGGCGTCCGTCATCAGGAGATTTTTATTGTGACCGGGGCTGTCTTTCCAGCCCTTCATCACTTCGCTGAAATCGATCTGGCCAGTGCCGACGTTCTCCGCCGTCAATCGCGCTTTGTAGCCGGTGCGCTTGACGCGATCCCACGGGTTTGAACCGTCGGACCCATAATGCGAAATGCGATCCCACTTGGAGAGGTCACGCGCATGCGCTTTCGCTGCTTCCGTCAACTCGGGCGACAGCTTGAGCGGCTTCAGATTTTTTTCTTTGCGGTATGCGTTGATGACATCGCGTGCCATCTGCGCATCGAGCAAGGTTCGGGAATAATCGCGATCGGCAAGAATGCCAGCCGGCGCTTTCTCAAACGTGCCCGACGGCGCTTTGTCGTCGAGCTTCGCCAGCTGAATATTACGATTGAGAGCCGGCTCGCCACCGAGCCCGACGCTTTTGGCACTGGGCTTTGCGACCGAAGCCGTAGTGGCCTTCGTGTCTTCGGCAAAGCCGGATGTGATCGTTGAGGAGCCAAGACTGCATCCAGCAAGCGCTGAGGCAAGGCCGGCTGTGAGAGCGACGCGATACATAAATACTACTCCCGGCACACGATGTGCGGATGCCCTCATCATTGCCAAGAATCCATTAACCGGACGTTAATGCTAACGAAGTGCGAACGGCATAACTGCTTCAACGCAGGCGCGCACTCTGACTCGATCGGCATTTGATTCTGGATCCCTCGAAAGGCAAAGTCCCACCCACCGCATCATCTCCTCAACAACGTGTCGCCAATTGGGCAGCGCCGCGGCGAAAGCTCGGCGAGCGGGAAGGGGACAACCGCTGATGGACGGCGAACGTAACTTGGATGCGCCTACACTTTGCCTAAAGTCGCCTTCGAACGATTCGCCAAACAACCGTTGGCAAGATGGAGACCGCGAAACATGACGGCGGCAACCAGCAAGCAAATGCAAACGGCGGGCCCGCAAGTAAGCCCCGCGCCGCTTCTGTCGATCGAAGACCTCGTGCTCTTGAGGATCGC
>JANOCZ010000301.1:0-3483 GCA_031412455.1 Hyphomicrobium sp.
GCACGAGGCTCATGCCGCCTATGCCGGTCTCGATGACCTTGGCCGAGGCCGGCATGTCTCGCCGGTTCATCAGATGGTTGGCGACCGCCACCCCGAAGCCATCATCGCCGTGCAGCACGTTGCCGACTCCGGCAATCAGGATTTTCCTGCTCCCCATAGACAACTCTCTGAGGCGATCACGGGCTAAAAAGCCGGACGTCGTGGCGTAAATTCCATATCGATGCCAACAAGGATGCGTCCGCCTTCATTTTGCTTGACGGAAAAGCACTCGAGCCGGCCGGTGCCGGCAATGCGCGAGCCGTCGCGGATGTCATAGTAACACCCGGTGTGCTGCGGGCAAGTCAAGTTGAACTTGGTCAGCTTTCCACCCGCCAGCGACGCGCCATCTTGCAAGCAGCGCGCGTCTAAGGCGAACAAATCAACTCCGGCGCGGCACACCACGATAAGGTGGTCCTCGGCTTGGCACTCTATGACGGCGCCGCCAGATACGTCGGCAAAGCTCGGCGCGACTGGGACCCAATGGGGATATTTGGGCTTGGGCTTCGGCTGGTTCGCGGGTGGGGCCTTGCTACGGCTGGTTGTGAAAATGATCTTGGCCCGTTGCTCATCGATGGGTTCTGCTTCAGGCGGGAGCAAATCATAGAGTTCCATCAGTGTATGGATCGCGGGGTCGGTGACTACCTTTTCAAGCACACCCTCCTTGAAGAGTCGCACGAGCCGTCTCAGCGCTTCACGGTGGATCGTGTCGATAGTCCCGAGAAGCGCGAAAACCTGTTCCTTGACGTTCGGATATGGGAGCTTTTCCATCTCGAGAAGAAGAGCGTCCGCCTGACCAAGCAACTCGGACCATTCGGCATTGGTCATGAACCCCGTCAGCTGCTGAGGCGGGTCAGCCGGCGGCTTCTGCGTGTTGTCTTCCGGATCTTGCATTATTGCTTCACGCGGTCAGTGGAGGGCACAAGCGTCCCCGCATTTGGAATGATCGTCGCCGTCGCAGCACCCGGCTGGGCACTCGCCGTGTCCCTGCCGCTGATTGTCGGAAAATGCGTCGGCGAACAGGGACCCGCCTTGCTTCTTTCCCTTGGCAGTCAGCCGGTAACTTAGCGCAGCGGCGTCCGCAACCGGCTCAAGACATCCGTCCGCTACAAGGTCCTTGAGCGCGGCTTCAATACCGTCCGCGTTGCAGTTCATGAAGGGCTCTATCGACGCCGCCGTGCAAACATCGCCAAATCCCTCTCCCTCTCGCCAAAAAAAGATCTGCAGAACGTCCTCGCGGTTCACGAGACGATCGAGCGCACCGGGTGTTCCCTGTGTCTGCGGTTCGGCGGCGGCCATCGTCCTTGCTCCACTGAAAATTAATGGACCGGTGTCGTGATATTGCAGTCTTTGATCAGCTGATTATGACAGACGGCCGCCAGCGGATTGAGATCGTTCACGGACAACGGCACTAGGCGGCTCATTCCTTTGACACCTCTATCTACGGCGATTTGAGTGTAAGCCGCAATGCGATCTACGATTTTCTGAGCGTCCGGCGTGATCGGATGGTCGCCAATCGCAGTCATCTCTCCGGAGTCGCGATGGATTTCGAGTTCCTCTAAGACCATATTGCCGATGGCATCATCCGGCAACTCGACCTCGATAACAATCACCTCGCTCGGCCAGATCTTGAAGTGCGCTCCGATGACCAGCAAATTGTCGATGCTGATAATGCCGGTGACCGCCTCGAAGATCCTGTTCTGGACTTCCATGACTTTCAGTTCGCCGCCGAGCCACTGGCGGCACGTGACCGTGCCGACTTCACCGCCGCGCTGAACCGCAGCAACCAACACCACGCGGTCGTACGAAATCTTGTTGGCTTGAAACTCCTGGACGATGGCAACCGGACCCCAGTTCATCTCTTTGAGGTCCACCTGATGCCGCCACGAGATGGCGTCCAAGCGCTGCTTCAGTTCCGGGCCCAAGGGATAGCCGCGAATGAATTGGTAATAGCCGACAAGTCCTAATGCGATCCGGGACATGGCTGTTCTCGAAGCCTACTAAAGCCAACTCTCAAGCTCGCAAAGCGTAGCCGATATCGAAACCTGCCGCCAGTCGCCTAGCCTCAAAGACCGCATGCGCAGGTCGTCACCTCTCGGGTAACCACGCGATCGGTCCCTTCCACCATCGTGTGTGTGGTGCAGGGCATGCAAGGGTCGAAACTGCGCAGAGCCCGCAAGATATCGATACCCTTGAAGTCCTTTTCGTCTTTGAAGTTCGTCTCGATAATCGGCGTATTCAGCACCGCGCGCTCATAGGGTCCAGGCTCACCCCAGGGCGTCCTTGGGCAGGCGTTGATCGTCGATGGCGTCGAGATCTGATAATTCGCGAGAACCCCCTTTTCGATCACGCACCAGTGCCCCAGGAAACCGCGTCCGGCGCCCCACATGCCGACGCCAATGTGCTGACCGGTTTTCGGGATCTCGAACGGTGTGGCCACGCGCTTCTCGCCGCGCTTTATAAGATCCTGAGCGCGGACCCAGTTCTCCAGCGTCACCATCAGGTTGAAGGCTACGGCGTAAGCACGGGCGCGGTTGCGTTCAAACGCATTCCAAACGTCGGGCACATGCCATTCCAAGCGCATTTCCGGAAGCTTGTCCTTGGCGACATTGAGGACGAGGCTCTTTCCGGTCGAAGCGAAATAGTTGCTGGGCGGCAGTTTTTGCGCCAAGGCTGACATGTAGACGCGCGCGTAAGCGCCCGCCTCGAACGTTTTGCGGTCCCACGTCGGCGTGCATGACCAGCTATAGCGCTCTTTCCAATTCTGCTTTCCAGGGCGCGGGATCGTCGTCTTGTTCCACGGGTGGTTGGGACTGATGGGATTTCCCGCCGGATCGGTCTTGAAAGGATATTCCTCCCAAGGTTCGTAATAGGAATGCTCGACGAATTCCTCGAATCCGACGTTGATATCCGTCAACCGCGTTGTGACCAGCTTGCCGTTGACCATGGCTCCCGGGGTTGACCAGCGTTTTTCACCCCATGCGTTGCAGTTCGCATAGGTGGCATCGTAATGGTCTTCGTGATCCCACTGGCCGAAATCGACCATGGTCGGCGGAATTTCGCCCAAGTGACGATACTGCGGATTGGCTTCATACATAAAGTCGTAGACGTCGTCCCAGATCGCGACGCAACGTTTGGCGTAATCGAAAAAAGGTACGAGCTTCAGATAGAACTCGGTCATCGTGTGCGTCGTGATTGTCGTCGTCACGCCGCCCGGGATGATCGTCTCTGGATGCGGGTATTTTCCGCCCAACAGCACGTAGGCTTCGCGCGCGACCCGGGTCATCTCCAGAGCCTCGAGATAGAGCCGTCCCGTCAGCGGGTTGAGATCAGTCATGATCGCCCCGATCGTCTTATAACCATGGACGCCTGGAAATTTCGCTGGCGTCCGCTCCGCCTTCTGCCAGATTTCCGGATTGGTTTCGCGGATCAGGACCTCAGAAAAAT
>JANOCZ010000302.1:0-2202 GCA_031412455.1 Hyphomicrobium sp.
GCAAATCGCGGCCGCAGAATTGTACCGCCTCGGCAGCATTGGCGAGCGGCGCGCGACGGGAATGAGTTTTGGGGTCAGCGCCGCCTGAAAGGGCATCGTTTTGACCAGATTCCCGTGCCTCTTCCGGCTCGGGGACTTGAAAGACCCAGACCCAAGTTGCATAGGTGGCGCCCGGCACTTGTTTCCGGTGGGGTTAAGGTCAGCCTTGTGCGGGATAGATTGAGGAGTTCAACGCGAGATGACGGCCACAGCATTTTTACCGAAACTCGTCGCATCATTTATGCGCGCTGCCATCCTGGTTCCGTGCCTCGCGGCGGCTCTGGTGTTTGCCGCTCCGACGATTGCGCGTGCCGAAGCGCCGGCGACCTACATGCAACGCGTTTCGAACGAGCTGATCGCCGCGCAACGCGCCGGCTCGGTGTCGGCCTTCAGCACGGTTTTTCGCCGCCACATGGATGTGCCGTCGATCGGGCTGACCGCCCTTGGGCCGCATGCGCGGACCCTTCCCAAGTCGGACCGTCCGGCGTTCTACAATGGCATGATCAGTTTTATTTCGAAGTATTCGGCGAAAGAGGCTCCGAAGTATCCGGTTGCCAACGCCGTCGTTGTCGGCCAGAGCACTGAGACAGCGGGCGGTGCAACGGTCGATAGCCGGATTACGCTTGTCTCGGGCGAAAGCTACGAAGTCCGCTGGAAGCTCGTGCGGTCGGGACAGAGCTTCAAAGTCCGCGACGCGCAGGTCATCGGATTCTGGATGACCTCGTTCCTCGACAACCTGTTCCAGACTTATATTTCAGAGAACGGCAACAATCCGAAAGCGCTCGTGATGGCTCTCAACCGTTGAGGATTGAGCCGTCTGACGCGAGCGACCGCTATCTTCGGCCGTCCAGCGAACGCATGACACGAAAGCCGATTTGCGCACTCGCGTGCTGCGGCGCGATGTGGCGGCGCGCCGAAAAACGATGCCAGCGGGCGACCTCCAGAGCGGCCGCACCCTTGATCATTCGTCCCTGACAATCGACCGCTTCGGTTTGAGCTGCGATCCGCTCGAGCCCTTGGCGCGGGACGTGCTGGTGCCAGCAATCGGCGACGATCTCGGCAACGTTTCCGGTCGTCATGCCGGTGGGGAGAATTTTTGCCGCGTATTCCCACTCAGCTGCGGTCACGAGCCGAAAGCGTTTGCCGGTGCGCGCGGTCAACCAATTTACGTAAGCGTCGGCATCGCCCGGAGCGACGCAGGTCGCCGGCTCATTCCCGTTACGGCGTGTGACAGGGAGCGCGGCAACGGCCGATAAATCCGCCGTCTTGGTCGCGCAGATCGCAGCGCGGCGGTTGGTTTCAATTTGAAAGCGGCGGAATGCAGAGTTGGTCACGGGTGCGGAGCCGATCAGGAAGCCCGGCCAGACGCGAAGTTTTGCTGCGGGGCGTTCGGCGGACGTGGCGCTCGCGTCGGCATCTAAGGCGCCGATCGACATCGTGCCAGCTGGGACTTCAATCAAAGGCGGGCAGCCGTCGCAATCGCGCACGACGCTTTCTGTTGCACGCGGCGTGATCCCCAAGATGAGAGCGATCTCGCCAGCGACGGTTCGACTGTGCTGGGATGAACCGGTCGTGGCGCTGTCTGATGGGGCGTCCCCGTCGGCGCGGGGCGCGTCATCGAGCGTGCCTTCGATATCTCCGGTGGCGGCTTCTGGGTCGATTTCCTTGCCGCGACGCCGTGAATAGCGGCGTGATTTATCGTCTTCGGCCGACGGCCCTTTCTCATAGGCGTAGAGTTCTGGCCACTCGGCCTTTTTCAGATAGGCCGCGTACGACCAAGCCGCGCCGCCTGCCGAGACGAAGGCGATCGAGGCCAAGGCGACGACTTTTGCCGTTATGCCGCGCGGCCGCAATTCGACGAAGACGACGCAAAGCATTGCGGCGAGATAGGTGCAGGTAACAATCGTCATTGGGGTCATGAAACGGTCTCTGTGCGAATTCGGGACGGTCGCAAGAGACTGACTGCTGCTGCGCGCTACCATCGTCAGCACTTTTCATGCCAAGAGCCGGCTGGTTTGCTCACGCCGATCGCGAGGGGTGGCGGCAAACCAATTTGCCTGCGTTACGGCCCATGCGGATCGCGAACACCGGATCGTGAAGAGGAGGTCTGTTGAGATTTTATGGCGGTCAGCAGAATCGCCACACTCGCTGCCACGAAGTCGC
>JANOCZ010000303.1:0-3623 GCA_031412455.1 Hyphomicrobium sp.
GCCGATTTATGCCGAGCTGCAGCAACTCGAACTGCAATGCATCCGCGAAACCGGCCGCCCGCTGCACGGCGATGAAGTCTACGCGTACCTCGAAGCGATGCGCCGGCGCGAAGGCAACCGCATCGGCTATCTAATTGCCCCGACGCCGGCCGCAGAACACGGACCCTCTCGTTGAGAGTGCCCCCAAGCCGGCGGAACCATCACAGCTTGCCGCTCCTTTCAACTACAATCCGGCTCATCGCAGCAGCAACCGCTCGACGATCGGGCTTCCAGGGGCGATAAGTTTGGCATGCTCATGAAATGGATTCTGATCATCGCCGCGCTCGCCTACCTTTTCGCGGCGGCGGGCATGTACTATTTCCAGCGCGATTTCATCTATCCGCGCGACAGCACCCGCACCGATCCAGCCGGCGCTGGGCTCTCCAACGTCGTCGAACGCATCCTTCACACGCCTGACGGCCAACAAATCATCGCCTGGTATGGCAAGGCCAAGCCCGGCCAGCCGACACTTCTCTACTTCCACGGCAACGGCGGCGCTCTCGAGATCCGCCGCGAGCGCATCGCCAAATACATGCAGCTTGGCCGCGGTATTTTCATGATGGCCTATCGCGGCTACAGCGGCTCGACGGGGTCGCCAAATGAAAAAGACATCATCGCCGACGCCAACCTCGCCTACGAGACGTTGCTCGCCGATGGCATCGCGCCGCAAGACATCATCGTCTATGGCGAGTCTCTCGGCACTGCCGTCGCTGTTCAGGTCGCAGCCGCCAAGCCGGTCCGCGGCCTCATCCTCGACAGTCCGTTCACCTCGCTGCTGAGCCGGGCGCGTTTGTCCTATCCCTGGCTCCCGGTCAGCTTCCTGCTCCACGACCGCTACATGAGCAGCGACGTCATCAAAAAAGTTCGAGCGCCGCTGCTGATTGTTCACGGCGAGGCGGACGAGGTTGTACCCGTCGCCATGGGCCGCGAGTTGTTTGCGCTCGCCAACGACCCCAAGGAACTTGTGACGCTGGCGGGCGCCGGCCACAACGACCACTGGCAGTTCGGCTCCTACGACGCCATCAACACCTGGATCGATAGGTTATGGCGCCGCGAGATGAGGTGACACCCTGGTCTAATAATGCACGAGTCACCGTCGCACCAAACGAAAACGGCCCGCGATCACCGCGAGCCGTTTTGATATTAGAAATCTGGATGTAATTCTTACCGGCCGCCGAAACCACCGCCGCCGAAACCACCGCCGCCAAATCCACCGCCGCCACCGCCGCTGCTGTAGCCGCCGCCGCCGGCACCCTGGCCGCCGCCGAAGCCACCGCTGCTCGTTGGGCCACCGCGACCACCGCCTGGACCACCTTTACCGCCTGGACCGCCGCGTGCGACGACCGGCTTGCTCGGCAGCAGACCTTCGCGCTGCAATTTCTTGCGCGCCAGCTTGCGAGCACGGCGAATGGCTTCCGCCTTCTCGCGAGCCTTCTTCTCGGACGGCTTTTCAAAATGGCCGCGCAGCTTCATCTCGCGGAAAACGCCTTCGCGCTGCAGCTTTTTCTTGAGCGCCTTCAGAGCCTGATCGACATTGTTGTCGCGGACGAGAACCTGCAAGTCGTTGTTTCCTTTATCGAATAGGTTGATTTCAAGCAATAGAAACGCGGGCCCGAGGTGCATCACCCCAAGCAACCGCGTTAAATCCTGGGTGGCGTATACCAAACTCCCCAATTCTTGGCAATCGTCTCCCTGTTCCCATTTCTTGAGGGCTGGCTCGTTTATACCCGCCTAAACTCGGCACTTACTCAACCCAAAGCCGGTTGACGTGCCCCATCTTGCGACCAGCCCGCGCTTCTTTCTTGCCGTAATGATGCAGCTGCGCGCCGGGCTCAGCCACGATCGATTCCCATTCAAGAATATCGTCGCCGATGAGGTTGATCATCTCGGCCCGCGCACCCGTCATCACTGTCGCACCGAGCGGCCAACCCGCGACCGCGCGGATGTGCTGCTCGAACTGCGACGTCTGGCACCCATCCATCGTCCAGTGTCCGGAATTGTGCACGCGCGGCGCCATCTCGTTGACGTAGAGCGCAGCGCCCTTTTCCGCGTCCTTCACGAAATACTCGATCGCGAACACGCCGACGTAGTCGAGCCGCTGCCCGAACTGTTCGGCAATCGCGATCGCCGCCTCGCGCGTCGCAGCCGAAATCCGCGCCGGCGCGACCGAGCGATGCAGAATGTGATGGCGATGTTCGTTCTCGGTCACGTCGAACGCGCGAAACGCACCATCCACGCCGCGCGCCGCGATGACCGAAACCTCGCGTGTAAAATCGACGAACCCCTCGAGGATCGACGGCTGACCGCGCATCGCCTCCCACGCCACTTTCGCATCTTCGACGCGCAGGATTTTGGCCTGACCTTTCCCGTCATAGCCAAATCTACGCGTCTTCAGAATCGACGGCACACCGATCGTCTTGATGGCGGCGAGAAGATCTTCGTAAGTATCAACGGCCGCGAATGGTGCCGTCATCGCGCCAAGTTCGCGCGCCAGCGTCTTCTCGTTGATGCGATCCTGCGCACACGCGAGCGCTTTGGCACCTGGGCGAACGGGAATCTGGCGCGCCAGAAACTCCACCGTCGCCACCGGGATGTTTTCGAACTCGTAGGTCGCGACATTGATCGCGGCCGCAAATTTACTGAGCGCTGCCTCGTCTTCGTACTGCGCAATCGTCCGCGCGGCCGCAACGTCGAACGCTGGATTGTCGGCTTCGGGTGCAAAGATGTGCGTTTTGAAACCGAGCTGCGCTGCCGCCATTGCGAGCATGCGGCCGAGCTGTCCGCCGCCGAGAATTCCGATTGTCGATCCAGGAGGAAGCGCGGTCATCAGCTCAAGCATCTTTCGGCGCGTCGGCGACGGCCTGCGTATGTTTCGAACGCCACGCTTCGATGCGCGACGTCAAGCCCGCATCCGACAACGCCAGAATTTGCGCCGCCAGCAGACCAGCGTTTTTTGCTCCAGCCTCCCCAATCGCAAGCGTCCCGACAGGCACGCCAGCCGGCATCTGCACGATCGACAATAAACTGTCTTGACCCTTCAGCGCTTTCGTCTCGATCGGCACGCCAAGCACCGGCAGCGTTGTCATCGACGCCGTCATGCCGGGCAAATGCGCCGCGCCGCCCGCACCCGCGATGATGATGCGCAACCCCGCCGCGCGCGCGCCCTTGGCATACTGATAAAGCCGGTCGGGCGTCCGGTGCGCGGACACGATTTTGGCTTCGAACGGCACGCCGAGTTCCTCGAGCACGTCGCCCGCAAGCTTCATCGTCGGCCAGTCGGATTGACTGCCCATGATGATGCCGACGAGGGGTTTGGTCTGAGTCATGAGAATCGCGCGCGCTACCTTCGGAAAGCGGGGGATTTATAGGGTTGGACGTCTGAACGCAAGGCCGGGCTTCCAAGAGGCCACTCGGAGGCTAGCAAGGCACGAGGAAGGTGCTAGGAAGCCGCGAGCACATCACGTCGAATGATCAACTAGGGCAAAGGGAGAGACCATGAAAGCCATCAAACTCGGTTCACCAGCAAGCCTCGACAAGCTCGAACTCGTCGACATGCCCGACCCCTCGGGACCTGGCCCCGGCCA
>JANOCZ010000304.1:0-2741 GCA_031412455.1 Hyphomicrobium sp.
CCAAACTTCCCGAGGTCGGCGATCTCGATAAGCCAAAACTCGTCTTCCTGTTCGATGAGGCGCATCTGTTGTTCAACGAAGCGCCCAAAGCCGTCCTCGACCAGATCGAGCGCGTGACGCGTCTCATCCGCTCGAAAGGCGTCGGCGTTTATTATGTGACCCAGAGTCCGGCAGACGTGCCCGATCGCGTTTCGGCACAGCTCGGCAACCGCATCCAGCACGCGCTGCGCGCCTTCACGCCGCGCGAGCAGAAAGCCATCCGCGCCGCCGCCACCACCTTCCGCGCCAACCCGGCCCTCGACACCGAGCGCGTCATTCAAGAACTGAAGGTCGGCGAGGCCCTCGTATCGTTCCTCCACAACAAGGGTGAGCCGTCGATGGTGCAGCGGACACTGATCCGCCCACCGATGTCGCGTGTCGGCCCCTTGAAGCCCGATGAGCGCAAGGCGGCGATGGAGAAAGACGCGCTCAACCGGAAGAAATACCGGGATCTCGTCGATCGCGCCTCGGCCTACGAGCGGCTCAACGAGAAGAATACCGCGGTCGGCCAGGTCAAGGACAAGCTGCGCAGCTTCGGCAACCTGTTTCGCATTACCCGCTGAAAACCTGGGCGTAATGGCCCCGGGACTGGGCAGACCGGCTCCGTTCGGTTATAATTATTCCAAATACGGCTCGTAAAACCGAGTCGCATCACCCTGGACACATCGTCCCGGCGAACGATTTCGAGGAGCTACACGATGGGTTTTCGTTTCCAGAAACGCTTCAGCGTCCTTCCGGGCGTGAAAATCAATCTCTCCAAAACGCGCGTCTCGACTTCGGTCGGCGGCAAGGGCGCGACGTTCAACGTCGGCGCTGATGGCAAGCCGATGGTGACGCTAGGCATACCGGGCACCGGTATGAGCTATCGCATGGCGCTCGGCCCAGGCCTGATCGTCGCCGGCGTTATTGGCATCGCAGCCATCGCCGGCATCGCTTATCTCGTTGCCCCCGACGCCGTCAAAGCCGCTCTCCACTGGTATCAACCGCAGTGGTTCTAAAAAATCTGGCTTGGTTCAATGCTAGGACGTGATTGAAAAATCTGTCTAAGCCGACGCGCGCCGCGCAATCCGCTGCTGCCACAACCATAAAAGTGGTACGACGCCCAGCTCCATGACCAACGCGAATTGCATCAGCGGCGCTGGCCACCCATCGACGGCGACGCCGTAGAGGCGCGCCAAACCTCCAACGATGACGATCGCGCTCAAGACTGACACGCGAGCGCTCTGTTTTTCTATTGTCGGAATTGCCGATAAAAACCCAAGTCCGATCCCGAGCAATAAGCCCGACAAATAGCGCACATGACTGTCGAGCGTAATGTTGGACACGTCCGCGCGCCAACTCGCGCCATAGATTATCCCGAGCAAACCGCCGGTGATCGGCACGACACATCCAATCACCATAACCGCTTGCAGCAATCGTTTCTCGCGCAGCTCATCCATATGGCCATCATCCCAATCCGCTGAGAGGCATATAGTCCTCACTGCGCGGCAGAAGGCAATGACGCTGGCATCGGTTTCTGGAGCCACGGAGCGCCGCTCCGGCCGATTTTGACACCGCGATCAAACAGCGCCGCTTGATACTCGGGATCGAAGAATTCCTTCGCCTTCAATTTGAAATCCGCTGGCACGGCAATCAAGTTGAAATCTGCATCGGCATCCTGAGCGAGCCTGTAAATACGATACAACTCGGTCAAGTTCTGGCTCTTGATCAGCGTCGCAATCGCGCGCGCCGCAATCGATACGGCCTTTGGCTTCACGATCTCGGACTCGGGCGTCAGCTTGCCGTTTTTGATAATGTAGAGCCGCCGGATCGGTGGTGCTGTGTACAGCGCATCGAACGCCTTGAACGGCGCCTGCACCGGCGACACGAAAACTTCGCGCGTCGTACCGCCATCGACGTGCAGCTCATCATAGGGTTTACCGCCCGCGATGACCGGGATCGAAACGGGCGGCAACGCCCCTGGAATCGCCGACGACGCAAGGATGACTTTACGGAACAGCACTAGAGCTTCTTCGGTGTCGTAGCGCGCGATTTCGCCCATGTTCCACACGACCGGGCGCTGGGCATCGAGGTTGGTCGTCAGAATGAACAATAGCCGCCCGCGCCCATACTCACGAGCGATCGCGCGCAGCATCTTCCGGTCGACATACTGAGCGATCAGCGCTTGCAGGGGCGCGTTGTCGGAAAGTGCAGGCCCGCCCAGCAGGCCCGGCAGGATCGACGCGGTAATGATCTCGTTGGTCTGGTACTGCGTCCAGATCTCTTTCAACGCCGCGTCGTGGCGTGATCCCAAAAATGCAAATGGCGCAATGATCGCGCCGGCACTGACACCGGTCACGATTTCGAATTCGGGCCTGTCGCCGCGTTGGGTCCAACCGGTCAGCACGCCCGCACCGAACGCGCCGTCGGACCCGCCGCCCGAGAGCGCCAGCGTCTCGACGACGGGACGTCCGTCGATGGTTTGTGACTTTTGCGCGAGGCGCGGCAGGTTAGGTAGTCGGCGGCGCGCTTCTGCAACGACATCGCCGGGCGTTTCGTCATGGAAGTAGCGCACACCGGGCATGTCGGCGACGGTTGCCTGCGCGGCAAGCCGGTTGTCGGCGATGCCGTTGTGAATAAGCGGAGACGCGCAGCCACCGAGCGCAAGCACGTATGTAACCAACACACCGCCGACGATCTGACGCAAAAACCGCAACGCTATC
>JANOCZ010000305.1:0-2219 GCA_031412455.1 Hyphomicrobium sp.
CCTGATCGTGATTGGGCCAACGGGCGTCGGCAAAAGTTGGCTCGCTTGCGCGCTTGCGCACAAAGCCTGCCGTGATGACCGCGCGGTGCTCTATCAGCGGGTGCCGCGCATGTTCGATGCGTTGGCTTTAGCGCGCGGTGACGGCCGCCATAGCCGGCTGTTGAAGGTGATTGCACGCGTTGAGCTGTTGATCCTCGGCGACTGGGGCTTGCCAGACTGACGCCGGACCAGGGCCGTGACTTGCTCGAAATCGTTGACGACCGGCATGGCCGCGGCAGCGTTGCCCGTGTCGAACAGGATGCGCTTGCCGCCGGCTTCGACCAAGGCCGAATAGCCCCAGTCTTTTTGCATGTCGCTGGCCTTGCCGAAGGCGTCATAGAGGACGGTGAGCCGCGGCTTTATGGCGTCGACCGTCGCAGGTTGGATTTTAGGTTGGGGGGCAGCATGGGCCCAGGCGCTCATCGCCAACGCCGAGATGGCTGCAGCGGTGAATCTAAGCAGAGCGGTCATGGCTCCCACCTCCGTTTGCGACAAAGGGGCGATCACGCGGATTGCGCCCGGCGTGAGCTATGCCGCACGTATTCCTGTCATCCGCGTTCTGGCGTCGTAGTCGCGCTGCGCTATGACCTCATACGCCCAGCCGTCCTTGCTCGCGCGTTTTGCCGCGCAGGCCTGCTCCGCGGTCTCTTTCGTGTCGTGCTCTGATACCAAGATCAGATCCATCAGCTCGAGCTGCTCCATGTCGCCGCAACTGTCCGTTCGCTTCGCCGCGATGGACTCCCCGACCTTTGCAACAACCACAAATCCAATGTTTTTCATGATGAAACTCCTTCGACCGTGTGGATAACGATGCCGCTCCCGGACAAAAAACTTCGTCTCGCCAGAATGACCGGCCTGAAGAGCGCCTTTTAAAGAAGTAGGAAGTTTATCTTTCCCGTTAAAGAGGCGCGCGCATGCTGTTGGCGGCAGGTGCGAAAGGGAGGAACTCAATTCTACCGGCCAAGCGGCGTAATCACCTTCGAAGCAGAACGGCCGGCAGTTGCATTGCACTGCAGGATCGCCCGAAATGGGGCTTGATGCTGCACTGCGACCCGTGAGATATTTTTCTGACGCCCTTTTTGTGTTTGAGCAACAGCCGCCTCACGCTCCTCTCAAGCGCAAGCGAGGCGTATTTTTCAGTCTGCGGCGGTCCCCGTGAGCATCGGTCTTTTTCAAGCCGCCGCTCAATCCAGGGAGGACGCAATGAAGCTCAAAACAGTCACACTTGCCAAATCCATGCTCTGCCTGGGAGCCCTCATTGCCCCGACCCAAGGGGCCGTGCTCGCTGTCGACGCTCCGCCGAAAAGCGGGACGACGAACTACACGACCCACTTCTTGTTTAACCCGCATTGCCATGACGTCGCTTGAAGGAGGTGTGATTCAAGTAGCACCCGCGACCATCTCCAATCGCCCCACATGGAGCACACGCAAGCCACTCGGCGACACGTCCACCGCACCACTGCGCCGCAAACTCAGCAGCGCCATCGCCATCGTATTAACAGACATGCCCAACAACTCAGCAACATAACCCGAAGCAATGTCATCCGGGATCAGCAACGCGCCAACCCCGCGCTCACCGCGCGTCACGCCCAACACCGCCAGCAGATAGTTGGCCAGCCGCTGCTCTGGCGCGTGAGGCGCCGCCTCAACAGTTTTTGCGCGCAGATAGTCAAAGTCACGCTCTCCGGCATCGGCGAGCATGTAGCTCACGCGGTCGTCGGTTAGAACCGCAAGTTCAAGTTCAGCCGGGCTGACCAAAGCGACCGTGGTGTCCACCATCGCCACCGCCGTGCTCGAATGCGTCGGCAAATAACCCAACCCGACAAGATCGCCAGCGAAGGCAAACTCGAAAACCGAGAAACGCCCATCGGCGCGCCCGCTGAAATGACAAACCGCGCCGCTCTCCACGCGATAGACCTGCCGCGAATCGCCAGCCTGGATGACTTGCTGCCCGGTTGTGAAGCGCCAACGAAGCCGATCGCGCACGTCCGCCGGGGACGGCACGGCGTGCGCGCTTGGGCTGGTGTGAAGGATGTTGTGCATACGCAATACTCTCTGAACTCAAACATCGCCATCCAACATGCCTTATTCGAGGCACAATTGGTTTAATATCAACGGGTAACGACGATGTATTGAGAGCTGAACATCGCCCGACGAATTACGTTCCATCTGCAAGCCGA
>JANOCZ010000306.1:0-5830 GCA_031412455.1 Hyphomicrobium sp.
CTCATGATCTCGCTGACCGACGCTGCGAGCTCCAGCTACTACTTGGGTCTGTTCTTGATCCTTTTCGCAGTTGGCGTTTTAGCACCGATGACGACGCTCGAAGCGGCTATTGTGTGTGTCGCAACGATTTTAATATACACGTCCAGTTGCACGGCCGCCGCACACTCTGATCTGACGTCACCCGCTCTGCTTAACAAGCTCTACTTTCTCACTCTCACATGCATAATCTCGGTCACAGCCGCCCACCTGAATTATAAGAGGCGGCTGAACGAATTCTCGTTGAAGTTCAGGCTGGCAGCTCAGCATCGAGAACTAGCCACTTTGAATCGTCTCAAATCCCAATTCTTTGCCAACGTAAGTCATGAGTTGCGAACCCCGCTCACACTTATTCTTGCGCCACTTGAAAAGATTAAAGCTGAGGGAAGCGCACTGAGTACGAGTGCCCGGGAACTTCTCGCCCTCGTCGAAAATAACGCGTTACGACTGCTGCGTTTGGTCAACGACATTCTCAGCCTGATAAAGGTTGAGCAAGGCGGCGGTGAACTTGCAATGAAAGCGTTTGACCTATCATCCTATCTGCGCGGCCTCCACGCCTCAATGAAACACCTAGCAGAGATGAAGTCGATCAAGTTAACGCTCACGGACAAAAGTGAGCGCGTGCATATCCTTGCCGACCCGGAGGCTATGGATAAGATCGCAAGCAACATCGTCACGAACGCCATCAAGTTTACGCCCGAGGGTGGTTTGATCAATATCGAAATTGATCGCGAAGATGGATGCGCCGTCGTGAAGATTAGCGATACGGGCATAGGCATTCCAGCCGACAAGTTGGGCCTCATTTTTGATCGATTTTATCAAGTCGACGGCTCCACGACACGCCAGCATCAGGGTCTTGGCCTGGGTCTCGCAATGGTCCGCGAATTGATGGATCGGCACAATGGCTCGGTTGACGTAACGAGTGTTGGTGGTTGTGGCGCCACATTCACCCTTCGCTTCCCACAATTGGCGGACGTCCCTTACGAGGGTGTTCAATTGCCGGCTAAAGCTGAGGTTCAGAAACACGTCGAACCGCTGCAGGAATTTCATCGCAAGGCAGCGATGCAGATATTGATCCCTCAAAGCGGTGATATAAAATCAATAGGTAGCCGCTCCGAACACAAGGAAAACCGTTCGAGAGTTCTCGTCGTCGACGATGAACCCGACATGCGCCGCTATTTAGCAGCCATGCTGGGCGACGATTATTCAGTCATCGAGGCCGTTGACGGCAACGACGCGCTGTCCAAGGCCCGGTCCGAGAATCCCGACATAGTTCTGCTTGATGTTATGCTGCCGGGTATCAGCGGTCTCAATGTCTGCAAAGCCCTCAAGGATGACCCTGAAACCCGCGGCATAAAGATCATCGTTTTGACTGCGCGCGCAGATGAAGAAGCGAAGATAACGGCTTTGAAGCATGGCGCTGACGACTTCCTAATAAAGCCTTTCAGCGGCTTAGAGGTTATGACGCGCATCGCCAACTTGCTGAAAGCAACCAACCTCGAACGAGATCTCAAGATCTCAAACAAAGAGTTAAGCCAAAGCCTCGCACAGCTCAAAGATACAGAAGCAGCTTTAGTGCAAAATGCGCGACTGAGCGCACTCGGCACGATGGCGGCCGGATTGCTGCATGAAATTGGCAATCCACTGAACTACATGGGCACTGCCATTCAGCTGGCTAGCCGTAGTAAGACGATTACACAAAACCCGGATTTTTTAGATATCGTCACCGACATTCGCGCGGGACACGACCGCATTAGGAGCATCATCGGAGATCTTCGCGGCTTCACGGCACCTGCACGCCCCGAAAGCTGTCGACCCTTCAACATTGAGGACGCAATTGAGCATGCCCTGCGGTTTACCGCGCATATGCGAAAAGGCATAACAATCTCGAAAAAATACTCAGGCGAGGCAATTGTTAACGGGTCAATGTCATCTATTTCCCAGGTATTGGTCAATCTCATTATCAACGCTGTGGCAGCCGTCAGAAGCATTGAACATCTGCGACAACCAGAGATTTCGATTTCGATAGAAGCAAATCTGGGCGTCGCAAGAGTTTTTATTCATGACAATGGAACGGGGATCGATCCGGCAATTAAAGATCAAATTTTTGATCCATTCTTTTCAACCAAGGAAGCGGGCGAAGGTATGGGTCTTGGCTTAGCGGTCAGCCACAGAATTGTGGCAAACCATTCTGGTTTACTGGATGTTAGAAGTAGTCCGGGAGAATGGACTACGTTTAGTGTAACGCTGCCACTTGGGAATTGCGGGCCATCACCCGCTCTGAAGGATCGCCATGAAGCCGCATAATATAAGTTCTGTAGAAATTCTTATTGTCGACGATGAACCTCAAGCGTTGAAATATTTTCAGAAGGCTTTCTCTGACAAGTACGAAATCTTGACCGCGACGAGCGCAGACGAAGCCGAAGAAATAATCTTCTCGGGTCGTCATGAGATTGGTGTTGTAGTCACAGACCAGCGCATGCCCGGCCGTACTGGCGTTAGTCTATTGTCGAATCTTCGTCAGCGCCGGCCGGATATTGTTCGCATCTTGGCATCTGCCTACTGCGACCTAGACAGTGCCGTTCAAGCCGTCAATACTTGTGAAATTTTTCGCTATATCACAAAGCCATGGGATCTCAATTCTCTTGAAGTCGACATCGACCAGGCTGTTACATTTTACATGCTACAGCAGCAGCACGAAATGCTATTGCAAGAAAAGCTCGGTGCAATTCAGCGCAATCTGCTACGCGATCGCGTCAACAAACTGGCAGCGATGTCAGTTTTGATGACCAACTATAAGAACGCCTCGTCAACGATTTATGATTACCTGAAAGACATGCTGTCGGAAACGGCCTGGCGGGGAACGATCAAACGGCAGTGGGCAGAAATGCCTCCGCACAATCACTGGGAGCTTCCAGTCGCTGAAACACAGCGTCTCATAGACCTGTCGCAGCAGCTGATGGACAGTTCTCTGGAAATTTCAGAAGGGACTGAATGCGAATCTGATTTGGTAACTATCGTTTCAGATTGCGCCCATTCATTGAAGCGCGCCCATCACTCGATGAGTGTAAGTTTTAGGCCTAATGCGAATAAGGCTATGGTTCCTGCCGACTCGGAACTCCTCAGTGGAATTGTAACCCGATTGCTAATGTCCATGAACCAGTGGGTTGCGCCTGGCAGTACACTTATGGTGCGTGTCAGGGACACAGGTGACAACAGCAAGCCCGGCACATTCATAGATTTCGAAACGCGAAACTTTGATGCATCGAAAGCGGTGGACGACTGTGTTCTCCATGTGCCTCCACACAAGGAGACGCCAGAACAATCCATTGAGTTTCTACGCGCCGCACTGGCAGTCGGCCATCTTGGTGGTTCTATTGCTTCGCCACCCGCAGATAGGGGCTTCAAGTTAGTTCAGGTTTATCTGCCATCCGTTTCAACAAAGTCGGCTCAAACACTTAAAATACCGGCAGACTGGCTTCACGATCTGAACGAGGAGTTTGATCGCTGGAGTGTCGGCATGTATGATCTGGCGAGCTGACACTCGACGTCAACATTTTAGGGGCTGAACGCGACTGCGATCAGCTGACAGCGCGGTAGGGACGTTTGGGCGGTGACACGGTCGTGTCCGAGTCCGTTTCCTCGGGACCTGGATCGTCGGGCGCGCGCTGCGTCACATAGAAACTCGGGTCGGGTCTGGCTGCCACGCCATTTGGTTTGGAACGTGGTTCCGCGGGCTTTGGCTCGATCGCGACGGTCGACGTGCCGTGCAACGGCAGCGTTTGCGTGCGCGGAGCTGGCTGCGGGGCAGCGTCCTTTGCAGGCGTGGGCGCGCGGGTAACCTCGGTTCGAGTTCGCCCTGTGTCGAGGGGCTGCGCTTCGATCACATTTAGGTCGTCGATCTCCGGCGGGTTGCGATGGTCCTTAGGGCCGGACGACGGGCCAGAGGACGGGCTCGCTGCGTCGACGCTGTTGTCGGCAAGGTTGCTACCGATGGCCAGCAGTTCCTCGATGCGGCTCGTGATCAGGTCGGCGCTCGAGTCGTCCAGAGCTTCGGCTGGCACGCGCCACTGAAATGCGTCGAGACGACCGGTCACAGGGGAAACCGGCTCCCAGCGGTTGGAAATCACGCCGTCGGCGAACCAAACCGGATCGCGCGCGGTGTGAGCAGCGCGCGCCAGCCACTCGCGGACCTTGCCCTTGTCGCCGTTTTCGCCGGCTTCGATCCGCGCCATCAGAATGGCGACACGCTGCGTTAGCCTGTTCGGCAGGAGCGGTTCTAACGCGCGGCGCGCTTCGGGATACATGCGCGCTTCGATCGCTGTCGTTGCAACCGCGATCGGGCTTTCGATCGACTGCGGATTAAGGGCCGCGAGTTGCCGAATGCGGTCTAAGCGATCGCGCGGACTGTCGCCGACACGGGCGTAAGCGTAGGCTGCGGCGAGATCGGGGTGAGGGGCGCGGGCCCAGGTTTTATGGATCACCTTGGCGGCTTTTCCAGTATTGCCGCGGCCTGCTAAAATGCGCCCGGCAACGGCTGCCGCCGGCACAAGCTCGGGTGCGAGATTTTGGGCTTCGAGGGCGAGCGCCAAGGCCTTCTCGGTGTCGGTTTCTTCGGCCTCTTGTGCTTGTGCCGCGAGCAGGACAGCGCGCTTGCGATCGATGCCAGCTTTGCTCAAGTGGTTATTGCGTTTGGCGATGGTCAGGGTTTCGAGAGCCGATGCCCAAGCCCTCTGCTTGCACTGAAGGTCGAACAACGCTTCCGCCGACCAGCCGAGTTTCGGATTGGTTTTAAGTGCGCGTCCGGCAAATTGCGTTGCCGCTTCGGTTTCACCTTCGCGCTCAGCTTCGAGGAACAGGCCACGCAAGCCGAGTTGCTCAGTGTCGGGCGATGCCAACATAGCTTCATAAATGCGCCGGGTCGTGGCTCGGTCACCGGCGAGTTGTGCAGCTTGGGCGCGCAACAAATGGGTCATCGGTTCATGCGGGAGAGCTTTGCGTGCTTGCTGCGCGTATTGGATTGCGAGCAAGCGGTCGCCCGCGCCGACGGCGATCATGCCGCTCGACAATGCTTCGAGGCCGCGTTTCTGACGACGGCGGACGATGCGGTCACCGAAGGCGGCGGGACTGTTCCAAAGCGCGCGGACGAGAGTGAAGATGAAGATCGCAGCGGCGACGGTCGCGGCTAGAATGACGACGGCGCGGAAGACCGACGTTTCAATGTCGTAGCCCTGCCACGCGACCTGCAAGGTGCCGGGCCGGTCGGCGAGCCAAGCGAGGCCCGACGCGATGAGCGCGATCGTGATCAGATAGATGACTAGCCGCATCATGGTGTGAACCCTTGCGTGAGATTTACTGAACGGTGCGTGGCGCCACGGCAGGATTGGCGCTGAGCGAGGTCTTCAGTTCGTTTTCAATTTGTGCGACCTGTGCGTCGACGGCGATGCGGGCTGAGATGCGATCGAGGAACGGCTGGGCGGCAGTCTGGGCCTTCGGCGACAACTGCTTTGATTCGCCCAGCACATCATTCAACCGGCCTTCCTTCAAAGCTGCTTCCATACGCCCGGCGATGGCCTCGGCGCTCTTGTCATCGGGCGCGTAATCGGACTTGCGAACTCTGACGATGGATTTCGCGCCGGCGAGCAGCCGGTCGACGACGCCGCCTTGAGCCGGTTCTGATTCCGCGTCGATCGCGGCGTTGGCGGTAGCGCGGAAGTCGCGGGTCAAGTCCGCTTTGGCTGGCACGCCGGCGTCTTTGAACTTGTCGAGGGCGGCGAGATCGAATTTACCGCCC
>JANOCZ010000307.1:0-2034 GCA_031412455.1 Hyphomicrobium sp.
AATACAACCAAAAAGTGTAGGTGATGGGGGCGACATATGGAAGTTGGCTTGCAGTCGATGGAACAAAAGAAGACGCTTGCGGCGCGCGATAAAAACGATGTTTTGACCTATCTAGCCGACATGCTGAGCGAACTGCAAGACGTTGCCTCGCGGCAGGGTTGTGTCACGCTCGCAGGGCTATTGGCGCTGTCTCACGTCGAGGCGCTGCATCAGGCATCGGACGCCAAGCGCAGCCAAGCAGCCGGCTGGCCTTAGCCGCATGTAAATCGTCCACCCTCCGTCTCACGGATCGAGCCGCGCGATCAGCCCTGTCCCGGGCCGCGTGATGCGCCCAGCCAGATCGAGGTCCATCAGCGCCACTTGCACCGATCTTGGCGTGAGCCCGGTCGCGCGCAAAATGGCATCGAGATCGACCGGCGCGGGACCAAGCGCCGCCAGCACGAGCTCGTATTCGCGTGGCCCGATACCCGCTGGCGGCATCTCCGAGTCCGCCGCCGGCTCGACCGGCTGCCAACGCAACTGCGCGACACCTTCCTTCAATCCCGAAATCGGCTCGAGCGCGCGCAGCACATCATCCGCATCCGTGACCAGCGTCGCGCCGTTCTTGATCAGCGTGTTCGTCCCCTCGGCGCGCGGATCGAGCGGATGCCCCGGCACAGCAAACACATCGCGCCCCTGCTCTGACGCATAGCGCGCCGTCACCAAAGTGCCTGATCGTGCCGCCGCCTCGACGATGATCACGCCAAGCGACATGCCCGAGATGATGCGGTTGCGCCTTGGAAAATCTGCTCCCCGCGGCTTGAAGCCGGGCGGCATCTCCGACACGAGACACCCGTCGCATCCGATCCGCTCATGCAACTCTGCATGCTCCGGCGGATAAACGATATCGAGCCCACCGGCCAAGACTGCGATCGTCCCCGTTTCAATCGAAACACGATGCGCCGCCCCGTCGATGCCGCGCGCTAGCCCCGATACGATGAGATAGCCCGCCCCTCCAAGCCGCTGCGCGAACATCGATGCAACTTTGATCCCCGCCGCCGAACACAGCCGCGACCCCACAATCGCGACGCCCGATCTCTGCAGCAGGTCAATTTTCCCTTTGACGTAGAGCATCGGTGGCGGACTATCGATCGCCGCCAGCGCAGCTGGATAGCCCGGTTCGATCGTGAACACCGGTTGCGCGCCGATCCTCCGGGCGGCGTCGAGTTCAGCCTCGGCATCGGCCTTGGGGCAAATACGAAATGCGCGTTTGCCGCCCGCCCGTCGCGTAATCTCGGGCAGCGCCTCGAGCGCGGCCTGCGCCCCGCCATATCGATTGATCAATTCGCGAAACGCCACCGGCCCGACATTTTCGGACCGGATCAGCCGCAGGCACGCGAGCGTCTCGGAACTCGCGAGCTTCGCGGTCGGCAGCGGCGCAGTTGAAAAGAGTGAAGGCGGCTCAGACTTTGGCACCGATCTTTGGCTCCTCGCCTTTGACGAGACGCCGGATGTTGGCGCGGTGCGTGATGAGCAGCATAAGCGACAGCAACGCAGCCAATGCTGCAACTTCGACATGCCCCGAAACTGCAAGCGCGATCGGCGCGGCTATGCTCGCCAGCAACGCCGACAGCGACGACGTGCGCGTCAGAAATGCCGACGCGAGCCACACCGCCGCAAACACCGCCGCGCCTTGCCACGCGAGCCCTGCCAGCACGCCAATGTACGTCGCGACTCCTTTGCCGCCTTTGAACTTGAGCCACACCGGAAACACATGCCCGAGGAACGCACCGAGCCCCGCGAGCAGCGCCGCCGCCTGTCCGAAATAATGATCGGCGATCAGCACGGCGGCGGTGCCCTTGAGCCCATCGAGCAGCAACGTCGCCGCCGCTAACCCTTTGTTGCCGGTGCGCAGGACATTCGTCGCGCCGATGTTCCCCGAACCGATGCTGCGCACATCGCCAAGCCCCGCCGCGCGCGTTAAAATCAGACCGAATGGAATCGAGCCGAGCAGATAACCGAGCCCGAATGCGATTGCGAGCCAATGCGTGAGCC
>JANOCZ010000308.1:0-2037 GCA_031412455.1 Hyphomicrobium sp.
TGCCTTCGTAGACGACGTCCATGCCGACATCGCGGGCGCGCACGGCGATTTGTTCGGCGCCGTTCGAGTGGCCGTCGAGACCCGGTTTGCCGACGAGGAATTTCACGCGGCGGCCAAGCTTATTGGACAGTGCTTCGACATCGGCGCGGACGCCTTTCAACGCCGCGCCATCGCGGGCGACCGCAACTTGGGCGACGCCGGTCGGGGCGCGATACTCGCCGAAAATCTTGCGCAGGGCCGTGCCCCATTCGCCGGTCGTCACGCCCGCGCGCGCGGCGGCGATTGAGGACTCCATGATGTTGCGGCCTTCTTTAGCGGCACGTTCGACTTCGGCCAGCGCCGCAGCGGCGGTCTTGGTGTCGCGCTGTTCGCGCCAGGCTTTGAGCTTGCCGACCTGTTCGGCTTCCATCGCTGGATCGACGACCATGATCGTGTCGATGCCACCTGACAGCGGCGACGGTTCGGTCTCGAGGTATTTGTTGACGCCGACGACGACCATTTCCCCGCTTTCGATCTGGCTTAAGCGGCCGGTGCCGCTCTCGACCAGGCGGCGCTTCATATAGTCGATCGCGGCTACAGCGCCGCCAAGCTTGTCGATGGTTGCGAGTTCGGCCAGTGCTTCTTCTTTCAGTGCGGCAACTTTGCGGGCGATCTCTTTTGAGCCATCGAATATGTCGCCGTATTCGAGCAGATCGGTTTCGTAGGCCAAGATTTGCTGCATGCGGAGTGACCATTGCTGGTCCCAAGGGCGCGGTAGACCTAACGCCTCGTTCCATGCCGGCAATTGGACGGCGCGGGCGCGGGCGTTTTTCGACAGCGTGACTGCCAGCATTTCAAGCAGGATGCGATAGACGTTGTTTTCCGCCTGCGGCTCGGTCAGGCCCAGCGAGTTGACCTGTACGCCATAGCGAAACATGCGGTGCTTGGCGTCGGTGACGCCGTAGCGTTGGCGCGTGATGTCGTCCCACAATTCGTTGAAGGCGCGCATTTTGCACATCTCGGTGACAAAGCGCATGCCGGCGTTGACGAAGAACGAGACGCGGCCGACGACGTTGCTGAACTCGGCGGCTGGAACTTCGCCCGAGGCTTTGACGGTGTCGAGCACGGCGATGGCGGTCGCCAGCGCGAAGGCCAATTCTTGCACCGGCGTCGCGCCTGCTTCCTGCAGATGGTACGAGCAAACGTTGGTCGGGTTCCACTTGGGGACGTGCTTGGTCGAGAAGACGATCGTGTCTTTAATCAAGCGAAGCGATGGTTCGGGCGGAAACACATAGGTGCCGCGCGACAGGTATTCCTTGATGATATCGTTTTGAATCGTGCCGGTCAGTTTGGTGCGCGAAACGCCCGTCTCGTCGGCGACGGCGACATAAAGCGCAAGCAGCCACGCGGCCGTCGCGTTGATCGTCATCGAGGTGTTCATCTGATCGAGCGGGATGCCGTCGAGCAGCGTTTTCATGTCCCCGATGTGGGACACCGGAACGCCGACCTTGCCGACTTCGCCGCGTGCCAGTTCGTGATCGCTGTCGTAGCCCGTCTGGGTTGGCAGATCGAAGGCGATCGACAAGCCTGTCTGGCCCTTCGACAGGTTCATTTTGTAGAGAGCATTGGATTTTGCGGCGGTCGAGTGCCCCGCGTAGGTGCGGAACATCCACGGCTTGTCGCGCTCAACTTTTGATGGCTTTGCGGGAGCGACTTCGGTGGCGGCCACGGCTGGCGCCGAGCGGGTTTTGTCAGACATGGTTGTCCTCAGGCAGAGGCAGGATCGGGTGTTGCTCGAGCTTTTAAGCTATCGGCGGGCCGCTGCAATGCTAAACGGCAGCTGCCAGCGATCATGCCGCGACGGTTGGCTGGGGCGCCATTCAGGCGACAAGCTTAAGACTCTGATTGGCGCCGATCACTCGTGCAGGAGCGGCAGTCCTCGGAGAGCTCGGTTCTTTTTAGAGCGGCGCTCCGACCACAGTACGGTCAGCCAAATTAGCAGCAACATGAGGATGAGGGCGGACAGGATGCCGACAGCGGACGCCACCACCACGTTGG
>JANOCZ010000309.1:0-2462 GCA_031412455.1 Hyphomicrobium sp.
AAATCAATCATGCGCGCCGCCGCCTCCCGCTCGTTTTTCGGATCGCCCTCCCGGCACTCGGCTGACTGCGCGACTTCACAACCCCAATGATAATACCCATCGATGATGTCGAGATAGGCCCCATCGAATCCGGCCGCCACGATATGATCGAGCCACCCGGTTTTCATCTCGTTGAAGATGATCGCCTGCCACGCTGGATCCCAATAGCGCACCTTGCGCGAATTGGGCCAACTCTCATTCCACGCCCCAAGCCACGCGGGCGCCTCAGCAGTGGGCGCGCCCGCCGCCCGCTGATCGGCATCGCTGTAAGTCGTCCAATTATCCTGCCAGTGATCGCGATAGTCCGACGCTTCGCCCACCGAAATGTACGACACGATCACCGACTGCGCGTTTTCGCGCGCCTTGAGTCCGTCGATCTCGGCCTTCGTGAACGCGCCCTTCGCGCTGCCGTCCTTCGATGAATCGATGACGATCAGATCATGCGGCTGCGCGGCGAGCTCGGCGGCATCGAGCGGCTTTGTCTTCCCACGCCCAGTTTTGCCTTTGGTACTCTGCAACTGATACCCCCAGTTGCGCACGACCTTGACGCCCGACAACGTCTCGAAATTGAACTCCATCGCCGTTCCCCATGCCGTTCGCAGCGTCACTCCCCCGGGCGTCGCGCTAGTGCAGCTTGACCTGCGGCTCCGTCCGCCGCGTCAGCAATCGCGAGATGCTATCGAGCGTGACCTTGATCGGCCCGTGCAGCGCCACCTCGTGCATCTTGTAGAGCGAGCGATACATCATCTTGGCGAACCAACCCTCGATCCGCATCGATCGCCCCGACACGAACCCCATCAGATTGCCGACCGTCGAATAATGCCCAAGCGATACCAGCGATCCGAAGTCGCGATACTTGAACGGCGCCATATCGGTCGCGCCATCGATCCGCCTCTGCAATTGTTTGACGAGATGCGAGGATTGCTGATGCGCCGTTTGCGCCCGTGGCGGCAGCGGAAATTTTTCGCCCGGCGGCACGAGATACGCGCAGTCGCCAAGCGCAAAAACGTTGTCGTCTTTCGTCGTCTGCAATGACGGTTTGACCACGATCGTATTGTTGCGCGGCGTAACTTCCAGCCCATCGAGTTTCGCTAGAACGTCGGGGCCTTTGACGCCCGCCGCCCATACGACGAGTTCCGATGGCACAAATTCCCCGCCGTCGAGCTTGACGCCTTCGGGCGTAACTTCGGTGACGCGCGCATTCGTGCGCACATCGACGTTGAGACCGCGCAGCACATCCGTGACGGCGGTGGCCATGCGCTCGGGCAGCGCACTGAGGATGCGTGGCGCGGCTTCGATCAGCGTGATCTTGATGTCTTTCTCAGGCACGATCTTATCGAGCCCGAAAGCGACGAGCCCGCGCAGACTTGAATGCAGCTCGGCCGACAGTTCGGTCCCCGTTGCACCCGCGCCGACGATCGCCACATGCAGTTGCCCGGGCTTTACAGGCCCCGGCTGCGCGTTTGCGCGAACGCACGCATTCAGCAGCCGCCGGTTGAAGCGCTCCGCTTGCTCCGGCGTATCGAGCATCACCGCATTTTGATAAACGCCAGGCGTACCGAACGCATTCGAGACACTGCCGATCGCGACGACGAGCGTATCGTACGGCAACCAGCGATCCGGCGTGATCTGCCGCCCATCCTCATCGACCGTCTCGGCCAAATGCACGCGCTTGTGAAATCGGTCGAGCCCGATCATCTCGCCGTAGCGATACTTGAAGCCGTGCCAATACCCTTGCGCCTGATACTCGAGCGCGTGCCGCTCGACATCCATGCTACCGGCCGCGATCTCGTGCAGCAATGGCTTCCAAATATGAGTGCGTGACCGATCGACGAGCGTAATATGAGCCGCTCCGCGCCGCCCGAGCTTATGGCCAAGTTGCGTCGCGAGTTCGAGCCCGCCCGCCCCTCCACCGACGATGACGATGTGATGCTTGTCGGATTGCCGCTCGATGACGAGCGATGCATTCCCATCTTTCGAAATGCCTTCTGGCAATGCGTGAGCCGTCGCACTTGTAGCGGGCGCTGTCACAGGCGCTGTCGTCGTGGTCGTATCAGCCATGGTTGCACCTTGCTGTAAAGAATGCGCGACGAAATTCGCTGCACTGCTTTCCTCTCCCCTGGGGAGAGGATGTCCCGAAGGGACAGAGCCCGCCCCGGCGGAGGCCGGGGTGAGGGGCTTCGATCCGCCCCACTATCCTCAAACCTACCCTCGAATCTCCGCCCCTGTCGCCTTCTTAACGTCCGCGATGACCTTTTGCACGAGTGCCTCGATTGCCGCATCGGTCAGCGTCTCGCCGGCTGGCTGCAACGTGACCTCGATCGCCAAAGATTTTTTCCCCTCAGCCTGCAGATTACCGCCCTCGAACACGTCGAACACGTTGACAGATTGAATGAGCGCCTTATCAGCGCCAGCCGCCGCTT
>JANOCZ010000310.1:0-1509 GCA_031412455.1 Hyphomicrobium sp.
CAGCGGCGGCGTGATGCGGGATTGTCGCCAAGCGCGATGATCCCGCATTCTTTTTTCATCCCCAACGCTTAGGAGTACGCCGATGGCTCTCGTGCTAACGAGTGGGCCCGCGATCGAGCCCGTGACGCTCGCGGAAGCGAAAGCGCATCTGCGCATCGACACAGCGAGCGAAGATGCGTTGATCGCCTCGATCATCCTGACGTCGCGTCTGCATATCGAAACGGCGCTCGGCCTTGGCCTCATAAACCAGACATGGATGATGGTGCTCGATCGCTGGCCCGGCGGCGGCGCTGTCGATATTCCAATCGCGCCGCTGCAAGCCGTCACCGCCGTGCGCGTTCGCAACTCAGCCGGCACGGCAATAGCGGTGTCGCCGACAAACTATCTTGTCGATATTGTCTCAAAGCCTCCGCGCCTCGTGTGGAACAACAGCGCTCCAACGTTTCCCGGCGTTCCCGTCAACGGCATCGAAATCGATTTGAGCGTCGGATTTGGCGCGGCGTCAGCGAGTGTTCCCGGTCCGCTGAAGCACGCGATCCTGATGCTGACTGCGCATTGGTACGAGCACCGCGACCCCGTCGAGATCGGCTCATCCAGCGCCGACATTCCAGATGCCGTCTCGGACCTGATCGCCCCATTCAGAAAGTTCCGGCTATGAGAGTTCCCGTTACAATTGGCGATCTGCGCCACCGCGTGCAGATCGAGACGGCGACGCGAACTGCAGACGGCGGCGGTGGCGCGACGATCGCTTGGACACTCGTCGCGGAAGTATGGGCGGCGATCTGGACGCGCACCGGCGATGAGAGTTTCGATCTCGACCGCACGGCGGGCCGCGCGACGCACGACATCTGGATCAGATTTCGTGGCGACGTGAAACCCGAAATGCGCGTCAGATTCGGCTCGCGCATTTTCGATCTGCGCGGCGCTATCGACGCTGATGATCGCGGCCGGTGGCTCAGATGCCCGTCCGTGGAGCGTGACCTATGACGAACAAGCGCACGTATGAGCTGCGCCTGTGGACCGGCAACGCTGAGATCCGCCGCGTCATTGCGCAATCGGTGCGCCAGCGGCGCGCGCGGCGCATTCTGGCTCTGGCCGCTTTCGAGCAATCGATGCGGCGCGCCGAAACGGTGAGCACGGACCCCGACGCTGCAATCGAGATGAGGTGACGAACAATGGCGAGTGCAAGTTTCGCGCTGCAAAAAGCAGTGTTTGCAAAGTTGACGAGTGACGCAGGCGTCATCGCAGCGCTCGGCGGCATGCGGGTCTATGACGAAGTGCCAACGCGCGCCGAGTTTCCCTACGTCACGTTCGGGCAAACGACCCAACGTGATTGGTCGACCGGCTCGGAGCCGGGCCACGAGCACGTGTTCACATTGCACGTCTGGTCACGCGCGCGCGGGCGAAAGGAGACAGATGATGTCTTGGCCGCCGCTGAAGCCGCGCTGCACGATCAAACGCTCGGCTTAACGGCCCATCGCCTGATCAATCTGCGGCACGAGTTCGCTG
>JANOCZ010000311.1:0-5212 GCA_031412455.1 Hyphomicrobium sp.
CAGGGAGCAAAGCTTATGCGCCCTACGACCAAGCCCCACCCCACCCCTCACTCCACATACAATTTCGCGAACCTCGGCCCCAAGCGCGTGAGGACTTCGTAGCCGATCGTGCCCGCTGCATAACCCGCGTCCTCGAGCGTCAAGCCGTCGCCGATCAGGCGGGCAAAATCGCCGATCCGCGCGGTGGCCATCGGCAAGTCGGTGACATCGACGGTGATCAGATCCATCGACACCCGCCCGACGATCGGCGCGCGCTGACCTGAGATCACGACGCTGCCGCCGGGGCGCTCGGAGCCCGCGCCATTGCTGGCACTCGCAGACCGCGGCACGCCGTCGGCGTAACCAGCGGCGATCGTCGCGATGCGGCTTGGACGGTGAGCGCGCCACGTCGCCGAGTAGCCGACCGTCTCGCCGGGCGCCACATCGCTGACACTGAGGATGCGCGCCGCGACCACGACGGCGGGCTGCACGGGCGCCGGGTTCGTTTGCGACGCCTGTCCGCCATAGAGCGCATAGCCCGGCCGCACGAGATCGAAATGATAGGCGGGACCGAGCATCAATCCGTCGGATGCAGCGAGCGACCGCGGCACATGCGGGAACAGCGCGCTCAGCGTCTCGAAGGCGAGCAACTGCTCGCGATTCTTTTTGTCGGTTGGATTGTCGGCGCAGGCGAGGTGGCTCATGATCAGTTTCACATCGATGCCGGCGAGCCGCGTGGGATCGGCAGCGATGCGCCGCGCATCGCGAGATGGCAAGCCGAGGCGGTTGAGGCCAGTGTCGATGTGCAACGCGGCTGGCAAATTGTTGCCGCGCGACTTGGCGAGCGTCGCCCATGTGGTGATGTCGTCGAGCGTCGAGAGCACCGGCCGCACACTGAGCGAGGCGAATAAGCGCCCATCATCGCCGCACAATCCATCGAGCGCGTAGATCACGGCTTTCGGCGCGAGCCGGCGGATGACTTCCGCTTCGCCGGGCGTCGCGATGAAAAACGTCGCGCATCGAGCTTTGACGAGCGCGGGGATGATGCGCTCAGCGCCGAGTCCATAAGCGTCAGCCTTGACGACAGCGCCACATTGAGCTGGCGCGACGCGATCAGCCAACGCCCGCCAGTTGGCGGCGATGACGGCGAGATCGATCGTGATGACGCCGGTCGCGGACGCGAGCTGGGGCGCAACGCGGGCGGCGGTGGGAGTGAACGCCGTCACCGCTCGGGCAACATGTATTCGCGCGCGAGATTACCAAAGCGCGTGAATTGGCCCTCAAACGATAACTCGACCGTGCCGACGGGACCGTGCCGCTGTTTGCCGATGATCACTTCCGCCTTGCCTGACGCCATACTCATCTTGGCCATCCATTCAGAGAATTCAGGCGTTCCTTCGGCAGGCTTCGTGCGCTCGATATAATACTCCTCGCGGTATACGAACATCACGACGTCGGCGTCCTGCTCAATCGAGCCCGATTCTCGCAAGTCGGAAAGTTGCGGCCGCTTGTCCTCGCGGTTTTCGACCTGACGCGACAACTGCGACAGCGCAACGATGGGCACGACCAGTTCCTTGGCGAGCGCCTTGAGCCCGGTCGTAATCTCGGTGATTTCCTGCACGCGATTGCTTTCGCCGCGCTTCGAGCCAGACAGCAGCTGAAGGTAATCGACAACCAGTAGGTCGAGCCCATGCTGGCGCTTGAGCTTGCGCGCCCGCGCCGACAGCTGCGCGATCGAAATGCCGCCCGATTGGTCGATAAACAACGGAATGCGCGACATCTCAGCGGCGACTTCCGACAATTTGCGGAACTCGGTTTCATCGATCATCCCGCGCCGGATTTTCTCCGACGAAATCTCGGCTTGTTCGGCGAGAATACGCGTGGCGAGCTGCTCGCTCGACATTTCCAGCGAGAAGAACCCGACGATACCGCCGTCCTTGGTCTCCATAACGCCGTCGGCTTTGCGTTCGCCCTTGTAGGCCTTGGCGACATTGTAGGCGATGTTGGTCGCCAGCGCCGTTTTGCCCATCGATGGCCGGCCGGCGAGAATGATCAAGTCCGAGCGCTGCAATCCGCCAAGCTTGTTGTCGAGATCGGATAGCCCGGTTGATGCGCCCGACAAATGCCCGGCGCGCTGAAACGCGCTGTTGGCCATCTGGATCGCGGTCGTCAGCGCGCTTTGGAAACTCTCGAACCCTTGCCCGTACTTGTTCTGCTCAGCGAGCGTGTAGAGCCGTCCTTCGGCCTCTTCGATCTGCGCCCTCGGCGGATGGTCGACGGCACTATCATAGGCCGTGTTGACGAGATCCTCGCCGATGATGATCAAAGAGCGCCGTGTCGCCAGATCATAAACCGTGCGGCCGTACTCGGCAGCATTGATGATCGTCGTCGCGTTGGCTGCCAGTCGGCCCAGGTACTGCGGCACGCTCGTCTGCGCGTCGATCGGATCGCTGTTTTCAAAAAACGTCTTGACCGTGACCGGCGTCGCCGTCTTGCCCGCGTGGATCAGCGTCGCCAGCGTCTCAAAGATGCGCCCGTGCAGCGGATCGAAGAAATGCGCGGGCGTGAGGAACCCCGAGACGCGATCGAGCGACTCGTTGTTGACAAGGATCGCGCCAAGCAGCGCCTGCTCGGCCTCGAGGTTGTGCGGCGCTTGCCGAAACGACACCGGTTCTAACGCCGACGCCGCTTCACGCAGCTTTTCAGTCAAGAGGATAGGAGAGGTCATCAATGCGGGATTTGCCATGCTCCGACCCTAGACGATTCACAGCCCTCCCCACGAGTGCCACATGGCCCCCTTCGCACTCTCTCCCCGCAATCAACAGCCGCGCCGGCTTTTCCACTCCGCAGCCGTAAAACCCCTTGTCCGATGCGAATCGGTTGCCGGTGTCCCCCGCGCGCTTCGCGCAGCTTGCCAACGCGGTCCAAAGCTGACTATAGGAAGGGCGCTGCCAGCGGTAGCGCGGCTGCTCCCTTCGTCTATCGGTTAGGACGCGAGATTTTCATTCTTGAAAGAGGGGTTCGATTCCCCTAGGGAGCGCCATTTTTTCAGGCGCTTACGAGCTAGTCTGGCAACTTTCACAGTTTATCGCCAACAAACAGCCAGCGGCGTCGCTGCGCTCTCAATCGCCGGGCGCGGATGCAACCTGTTGTGTCGTTTAAGGGTAGAACCGGCTGAGCCGTTTTATGTGCCGCCGGGTTCGCCGCAGTCGGTCAGCCGAGCGGCCTGAGCGTCACCGGGCCGGGTGCCTGCGCGATGCGCAAGACGTCCCAGCACAACCGCGCTGGGACGGCGTGCGGTCAGCGACGCGAGTCTAATGGCACGTTGACCCAGAGCTGGCCGCTGATCGCCTCGAAGTCGCCAGCGCCGATCCCGTCATACGACGCGACGCCGCGGATTGTGTAACCCCAAGGCGAAATAACGCTTAGCCCGGCTTGGACTTTCGCGCGGACGTCGCTGGGTGAGGTCGGAACGCCGTCGACGGCGATGTCGCTCTTGTCGAAATCCCAAATGCCCTGGATGCCAACTAAAGGTTCAATAATCGAGCCGTCGGCAGCGCGGATCCGGTAGCCGACTTCAGGCCCAAACGAGACTTGGCCGATCGACACCTTCTGGCCTGCAATCGCGATGTCATTGAAGTCGGTGTAGGCCTTCTGCCGATCTGCAAAATAGCTGATGCCAGCTGATGGCGTGAAGCGCCACGGGCCGTTCTCCCAGTTGCCCGTCAGGTCGGCGCGCGCAAGCCAACGCGTCGTATCGAAGTGGTCGGTGTAGGTGCCGAACGGGCTGGTCGCGTTATCGGATTCGCCCCACAGCGCGCGCGCATCGAGGAACAGATTTGGTGTCAGCCGCGCCGACATATACGGACCCGCCATCCAGCCGTTGCCGGAAACGTCGCTGCCGAACGTGCCTGACTTTTCATTGAATCGGTCGAACTGCACGAGCGCGCCGACCAGCAACCCAGGCGTGACCAGATAATCGGCGCCAACGTAGACGAGGGCCAGATCACCCTTAGTGCGGGCCTCGTCGCCGCGGAAATGGGTCAGGTTGCCTTCGACCCAAAAGTCGAAACTCTGACCTGTCGTTGCTGTCGAGTAGGCCGAATTGGCGCTGCCTAAGGCCATCCGCCCGGTGCCATCGGCTCCGCTCTTAGCGGACTGTCCCGCCTGTCGCATTTGTTGCAGGCTGGTCGCGAAACTGAACTTGGTCTGGCCTTGATCTTCGTCACCTACAACGCCCACGCTGAAGGGCACGCCGCTGCCACCGGAGACTTGGGCGCTGGTGTTGTTGCCGTTCGTCAGGTCGCCACCGAAGCGGCGGAAGTTCTGTAAACGGTTGGGCCCTTGCGACGAGAGGAGAGCCGCGCGGTTAGAGAGGAAGCTGCGATTGACCTCGCTCGTTCGCTGCTCGATGAATGCGGTGTCGATGACGAGGGTATAGGCTTGGGTGCCGCCGAAGCCGTCGTCGTCGGTCGCGCTGACCGTAAAATCGAAACTGCCGTTGACGGTTGGCGTACCGGAGAGCAATCCCGAACTCGACAGCGTCAGGCCAGCTGGAAGTGCGCCGCTTAACCCGAATACGTAGGGCGCGGTGCCGCCGCTCGCGCTGAATTGCACGGAGTAGAAGACGCCCTGGCTACCACCTGGAATGGTCGTTGGACTCACCGCGATGACCGGCGCTGGTGGCGGCGCGGCCGAGCGCACGTTCACTGAATAGGATTGGATTCGAGTGAAGCCGTTGGCGTCGGTGACAGCGACGTCGAATACAAATCTCCCTCCGGCCGACGGCACGCCAGAAAGTCTGCCATCGCGGCCAAGTGTTACGCCGGGCGGCAATTCTCCCTTGCCCAGCGCGAATGTATAAGGACCGGTGCCACCTGAAGCCGTAAATCCGCCAACCAGCGCATCGCCCTGGGTCACGTTCGGAACGTCGCCCGCGATTACGATTGCCGGCGCGGCGACGGTCAAAGCGTATTCTCGGCTGCCTGTGAAGCCATCGTCATCCGATGCTGAAACGGTGAACGTGAAGGAGCCACTGACGGTCGGGGTGCCGGAGATCGTGCCATCATCCGCGAGCTCCAGACCGGCGGGTAGTGTCGAGCCCTTATCGAGCGAGAATGTATACGGCTCCGTGCCGCCGGCAGCCGTCAGCGTTTGAGTGACGGGTGTGCCCGCGACGCCCGGCTCTAAGTCCTTTGGTCCAAGCGTAATCGTCAGCGCGTTGACCGTCACG
>JANOCZ010000312.1:0-2649 GCA_031412455.1 Hyphomicrobium sp.
CGGCCGCCGACCGGCAGTTCGTGCTGCGCGCGGTGGGCGGCGTTGGAGTGGCACTGTGCGTCGCTATGGCGTTGAAGCTGTGGAAAGGTGTACCGGAGCGCTACGCTGCGGACGTTCGGACTGTTCTCGAGCAAATGGTGAGTGGCAACCCGCTACGAAGTCGTTGCGACGACCACCATAATATTTTTAAGAACGACGATATCTGTAATTTTGGCCGCCGCAAGGCTGAGGCCGAGTCATACGAAGTCGCGCTCTTTGGCGACTCGATGGCCGACCACTGGTCGCCGTTGGTCGCAAAATTCGCCAGCGAAATGAACTTGGCTGGACGGCAAGTCACGAACGGAGGCTGTGGCCTATTATTTGGAACTGAAATTCCTGCATGGCCTTTGGCGAAGGCGCGCGAGTGCGCTACCTACCAAGCGGAGGCAGAGAAGTTCGTCGCGATCAACAAGGGCATGAAGATCGCGGTCATCTCGGGGTTCTGGGAAAAATGGCTCGGACGATTAGAGCATCCCGAACAGCGGCTCGATGTGCCGGTCGCGACGTCTCAAGCCGAAGCGAAAGGGCAGTTGGCCCCCACGTTCGACAAGGTGCTGGCCGAGACGCTGGAAGTTTTTACGAAGCGCGGGATCAAGGTGCTGTTGATCGGTCAAATCCCGGTCTACACGGTCCTACCGGTTCGTTGCATCGTCGCCGAAGTGAATGTCGGGCGCGATCCCGTTAACTGCGGGATGCCGCGTGAGGCCGCGAGCATCAGCCTCCAGCGCTCCAATGAGGCGCTGCGGCGCGCTGCCCAGAACAATTCGCTCGTATCGGTGTCCTTGCCGATGACGTACATGTGCGAGACGGAGCGCTGCTCGCCGATGCGTGGGGGGACTTTGTTGTACAAGAATGGAGGGCATATCAATCAATATGGGGCCGATACTTTGCGGCAGTTCGTCGAGTTTCCCAAGCTGCCTTAAGAAAAGGCGGGCTGCGCTTGACACCGCTCAGCGCCCGGTGATCTACCGTTTCGACCGTGGTGCGAATGAGAGCTATTAAGGGCGAATGACCGATACTATTCTGATCATTGATTTTGGAAGCCAGGTCACGCAGCTCATAGCGCGCCGAGTCCGCGAAGCCGGCGTTTATTGCGAGATCCATCCGTTTCAGCTGGCAGCAGCGGCGTTTGCTAAGCTCAAGCCGAAAGCGGTCATTTTGTCCGGTGGGCCGGCGTCGGTGACCGAGCCCGCCAGCCCGCGGGCACCGCCGGAAATTTTTGACGCTGGAATTCCGATCCTGGGCATTTGCTACGGGCAGCAGGTCATGGCTGAGCAACTCGGCGGGAGGGTTGAGAGCGGCCATCACCGCGAATTCGGCCGGGCGATGGTGCGTGTCGAAACACGCAGTCCATTGTTTGAAGGGGTGTGGGATCAGGGCGGCGAACATCAGGTTTGGATGAGTCATGGTGACCGCGTCACGCGGCTCCCCGAGGGTTTCTCTGTGATTGCGACCTCGCCGAACGCGCCGCTCGCGGCCGTCGCTGACGAGGCGCGGCATTTCTATGCCGTGCAGTTCCATCCGGAGGTGGTACATACGCCAGACGGCGCAAAGCTACTATCAAATTTCGTGCATCGTATCGCCGGGTTGAAATCCGACTGGACGATGGCCGCTTACCGGCGCGAGATGATCGCGAAAATAAAAGCGCAAGTCGGCAATGGTCGGGTCATTTGCGGCCTGTCGGGTGGTGTCGATAGTGCCGTGGCCGCGGTTCTCATACACGAGGCAATCGGCGATCAGCTGACGTGTGTTTTCGTCGATCATGGATTGTTGCGGCTCGACGAAGCCGAACAAGTTGTGGGCTTGTTTCGCAATCACTACAACATCCCGCTTGTGCACGTAGATGCGACGACGCGGTTTCTCGACGCTCTGGCTGGGATTTCGGAACCGGAGGCGAAGCGAAAAACTATCGGCCGGATGTTTATCGAAGTGTTTGAGGCCGAGGCGCACAAAATCGGCGGCGCGGAATTTTTGGCGCAAGGAACGCTGTATCCCGATGTAATCGAAAGCGTATCGTTTACCGGTGGTCCGTCAGTCACGATCAAGTCGCACCACAATGTTGGCGGCCTTCCCGAGCGGATGAATATGAAGCTCGTCGAGCCGCTCCGCGAGCTGTTCAAAGACGAAGTTCGCGCGTTGGGCCGCGAGTTGGGACTAACGGATGCGTTTGTGGGGCGTCACCCGTTTCCAGGGCCGGGATTGGCCATCCGCATCCCCGGCGAGATCACGCCTGAAAAGCTCGATATCCTGCGCAAAGCTGACGCAATTTATCTCGATGAAATCCGGAAGGCAGGTCTCTACGATCACATATGGCAGGCCTTTGCGGTGCTGCTCCCCGTGCGCACGGTTGGCGTGATGGGAGATGGCCGCACTTACGATCACGTTCTGGCTTTGCGGGCAGTTACGTCGGTCGATGGGATGACCGCAGATTTCTTCCCGTTCGACATGAACTTTTTAGGGCGCGCTGCGACGCGGATTATCAATGAAGTGCGCGGCATCAATCGCGTCGTGTACGACGTTACGTCTAAGCCGCCAGGTACAATAGAGTGGGAATAGAAAAAACCGGCACCTTGCGATGCCGGTTCGTCTATCCGTGAAAGCTGTTAATGG
>JANOCZ010000313.1:0-7272 GCA_031412455.1 Hyphomicrobium sp.
CAACGGACACGATCGCCGACAAGATCAAGCGGGCTAAGACGGACGCCGAGCCCTTGCCGGACAGCGTCGAGCAACTCGATAAGCGGCCGGAGATCGACAACCTCGTCGGCATCTATGCGGCGCTTGCTGGGACGACGAAAGACGCGGCGCTTGAGATGCTGATCGTGACGTCGGGCGAGGGGCCAAGCCTCTTTACCGGCTTTAAACGGAACCTGACCGAAGTGGCGACGCAAAAGCTCGGGCCAATCCGGTCGGAGATCGGGCGGTTGATGGCCGAGCCGGCCGAAATCGATCGTGTGCTGGCGGATGGTGCGCAGCGGGCGCGGGCGATCGCTGGGCCAGTGATGGACCAGGTCAAGGATATCGTCGGCCTTATCAGGTCTTGATGACTGTTAATCGCGGATTGCAGTTGCGGGCGGGCGATGGCAGCATGTTCGTCATGAAACCACGCCGCTCATTTGAATCCGGTCACCGCCGCAAATTCCTGCTCGTCGTCGATGAGAGCCAGGAAGTCGAGAGCGCGCTCTACTACGCGGCAAGCCGTGTCCAGCGCTCGACCGGCTCGCTCGTCATGCTCTACGTCATCGAGCCCGGCGAGTATCAGCCATGGGCGGGGGTCCGGCAGGCGCAAGTGGACGAGCAGGCCGGCAAGGCCAAAGCGCTGTTTCGCTTGTTTCGCCGCAAGCTCAATCAGGCGGGATTTGAGGCGATTGAAGTCGAGGACGTCATTCGCGAGGGCAAAACCGGCGAGGAGATCGTCAAGCTGATCAGCGATGACGAAGACATTTCGATCCTCGTGCTCGGTGCGTCGATCGACGACAAGGGGCCGGGACCGTTGGTATCGTCGCTGGCATCGGGACAGGCTTTCGGTGGATTCCCCATTCCCGTCACAGTTGTGCCCGGGAAATTGTCGCTCGATGACATCAAAGCTCTGGCTTAGCGGTTTATATGTCTTAGGCTCGACATTCGCAGAGCGCCAACCTATATTAGAAGCGTTCTAAGTCATTCTTACCAGTGCGCCTCCGCGATGGTCGCGTCGAGGCCTCGAGCCAACGGAAGGCACCTATGTTTATTCAAACCGAAGCTACGCCCAACCCGGCAACCTTGAAGTTCATTCCGGGCAAGGCCGTGCTTGCCGATGGTACTGCCGATTTCCGCAACCGAGGCGATGCCGGTTCTTCGCCGCTTGCGACCCGGCTGTTCGATATCGATGGCGTCGAAGGGGTGTTCCTCGGATCGGATTTCATTTCGGTGACCAAAGGGGACATCGAGTGGCAGCACCTGAAGCCGATGGTGCTCGGCGCGATCATGGAGCATTTCATGTCGGGCGCAACGGCGGTTGGCAGCGAAGGCGCCAATGACGAAAGCGAAGGCTCGTACGATCCGCAGGACGAGAGCACGGTCGCGACAATCAAGGAGCTGTTGGAAACGCGAGTCAGGCCAGCGGTCGCGCAGGATGGCGGCGACATCACCTTCTCCGGCTTTCGCGAAGGCGTCGTCTATCTGCATATGCGGGGCGCGTGCGCCGGCTGTCCGAGTTCAACGGCAACGCTGCGTCACGGGATAGAGAATTTGCTCAAACATTTCTGTCCCGAAGTGCAGGCGGTCCAGGCAGTTTGATGAGCGATCAAACGCACCGTCACCCCGCTTCGGCGGGGTTATTTTTAGCGGGCGCTTCGGGAGCGAGGCGACTGCGATGAACGTTTTGGCGTTCGACACCTGCTTTGATGCCTGCTCAGTCGCTGTTGGACGGCGCTTGCGCAGCCTGACACCGGACATCGTTTTCACATCAGAGCCCATGCAAACCGGGCACGCCGAGCGGCTCATGCCGATGATCGAAGAAGCCATGGCGGATGCAGGCCTCGCGTTTGCCGATATTGACCGGATCGCAATCGCGAATGGTCCGGGGACATTCACGGGAGCGCGAATCTCGGTCGCTGCGGCGCGTGCGCTTGCGTTGGCGACGGGCGCTGAAATTGTCAGCTTGTCCAGCCTGCACTTAATGGCGATGAACCCAACGGTGGGTGGGCGCGGGGTTCGACGCATCGTGATCGCGACGGATGCGCGGCGTGGCGAAGTCTACATTCAAGCCTTCGATGCGCATTCGCTGGAGCCGCTGAATGCGCCCCAGGTGCTTTCGATCAACGACGCTGCCCTGGCGGCTGGGGCCGGGCGCGTGGTCATCGCTGGATCGGGTGCCAGCGAGGTGGCGCAACGAGCTTGCGATACCGGTACTGATGCGGTCGCTATTTTGCCGGGTCTCGTGCCCGAGGCGATCGATATGCTATTTGCGTCGATGACGATGGCCGTCAGTCCCCGCGTCTCGCCTTTTTACCTTCGCCCGCCTGACGCCAAGCCGCCGGCAGCCAGCTCATTTTCCGGAATACACGCATGAATTCTAACGTTACTCCATTCCGGAACATCAAACACGTCAGTTTGTTATGGGCAGCGCCCGAGCGGGCCGCGGAGCTTGCGGCCGTGCATAAGCGACTGTTTACTCCGCCGTGGGACGAAGCGGCTATTGCAGCGCTGCTTGAACATCCAGCTTCGACATCACTCGTGGCGGTGGCCGGTGAGCCAAAGGCAGTCGTCGGGTTTGTCATCGGTCAGCTTGCGGCCGATGAAGCCGAAATACTGTCCGTCGGCGTGGCGCCAGATTGGCAGCGTACCGGTCTCGGGCGGATGCTGATCGAAGGTCTCATCAGGGCCGTGCGCCGCGGCGAAGCAAAACGGCTTTATCTCGATGTGGCAGAAGACAACGCGGCGGCCATTGCGCTCTACAACTCGTTAGGATTTGCGGTCAGCGGCCGGCGAAAAGCGTATTTCGATCGGCCCGGCGGTCCGGCCGTTGATGCGGTGCTTTTGGCGCTGCCACTTTGAGAAGCGGTTACCTTGTGAGTTGGTGCGGGTGGACGTGTTTGGCGACACTGCGTATAAATCTGCTCCACATTCGGTGCACGCTTCCAAAGTAGAACGATCATGCCTGCGGCGCCCATACCAGACAACAATCGCATCGAAGCCCGATGTGCCAGCTACGGTTTACGGATGACCGGCCAGCGGCGCATCATTGCGCGCGTGCTATCGGCGGCCAACGATCATCCCGACGTCGAAGAACTGCATCGCCGGGCGCATGCGATCGATCCCAAGATTTCGCTGTCGACTGTCTACCGGACGATCAAAGTATTCGCCGCCAAGGGCATCATCGAGCGGCACGATTTTGGGCATGGCCGCGGCCGGTATGAAGAGGCGTCGCGTGAGCATCACGACCACCTCGTCGATGTGCAAAGCGGTAAAGTGATCGAATTTTCGAATGAGTTGATCGAAGAGCTGCAGGCGCGGGTCGCTCGTGAGTTGGGCTTTGAGCTTGTCGGTCACCGGCTTGAGCTTTACGGTGTCCCGTTGGCGAAAAAGAAGACCGGAAAGAAAAGCTGAGGAGTGCAGGCAAAGGTCATGGGAGCGTTGCGCGCGGCGTCGATCGTGACCGGATTTTTTGCGCTGACCGTTCCCTTGATGCCGGTTCAGGCCTTGCTTGTGCGAACTTCGCGGTCGGCCGCTCGGCGGTTTCCCAATTGGTATCACCGCAAGGTTTGCCGGCTGTTCGGCATTACGTTGGACATCGAGGGAGAGGTCGCGCACGACGTGCCTGTGCTCCTCGTGTGCAATCACACATCTTGGCTTGATATTCCGGTGCTGTCGGCGGTTGCGCCGTTGTCGTTCGTTGCCAAAAAGGAAGTCGGAGGCTGGCCGTTCGTCGCGTCGCTCGCGCGTCTCCAGCGGACGGTGTTCGTCGATCGCTCCAGGCGGCAGGCGGCTGGCGACGCGGCAGATGAGATATCGGCGAGACTTGCTCAGGGCGACACGATCGTCCTGTTTGCCGAGGGAACGTCGAGCGATGGCAATCGCGTCTTGCCGTTCAAGACATCGCTGTTTGGGGCTGTCAAACTCGATCCCGCGGGGCCGCACACTGTCGTGCAAACTGCGGCAATCGTCTACACGCACCTGCACGGCATCCCGATGTCCCGATCCGACCGGCCGCGGGTCGGGTGGTACGGCGATATGGAAATGCAATCGCACGTCTGGGACGTGTTGAGTTCGGGGCCGCTACGGGTCAAAATACGGATCGGCGCGCCGGTGCCGCTTGAGACGTTTGCGGGGCGGAAGGATTTGGCATTGACCAGCGAGCGCGCCGTGCGTCTCGATGTGACGCGAATGCTGCGTGGGCGTGCCGTTGATGAGATTGTTCGTCCGGTCGAGCCTGACGCTCAACAGCGCAAGCACGGCCAAGTGACAGCGACGATCCGCAGCGAAAAGTGGACATGAGCCGCGTATGATATGCTATGCGGCGAGCCGGAGACGCGCGCGGTAATACGAGAGAGTTGTTTAAATTGGATGCTGCATTGGTCAACGACGAACGAGTGGGAGAGAGTGAGCAATCTGGCGCGAAGCCGGTCGGCGGCGCGTCGAAGTCGTTCTACTTGAAAACGTTCGGCTGCCAGATGAACGTTTACGACAGCGAGCGGATGATGGAGCAGCTCACGGCGCAGGGTTATACCGAGACGCCGACGCTCGAGGCCGCTGATCTCGTCATTCTCAACACCTGTCATATTCGCGAAAAAGCGGCAGAAAAAATCTACTCCGACCTCGGCCGCATTCGCGACATCAAGAACGCGCGCAGCCGCGAGGGAAAGGCGACGGTCGTCGCGGTTGCTGGATGTGTTGCGCAGGCTGAAGGGGCGCAGATCGTGGCGCGCCAACCGGCGGTCGATATCGTGGTTGGGCCGCAGGGCTATCATCGCCTTGGAGAGTTGATCGGGCGCGTCCAGCGCACGCGGGCACCGGTCGTTGAAACGGACTTCACGGAGAATGCGAAATTCGAGCAACTGCCGACGGTGCGCGGCCGTCAGACGCCGAGCGCGTTTCTAACGATTCAGGAAGGCTGCGATAAATTTTGCACGTTCTGCGTCGTGCCCTACACGCGTGGTCAAGAGTTTTCCCGGCCGGTCGATCAGATCGTGGCAGAGGCACGTCGGCTTGTCGAAGCGGGAGCGGCGGAGATCACGCTGCTGGGTCAAAACGTCAATGCGTATCACGGCGCGTATGACGGTTCGCGTGCCGATGGGCCGCCGGCGTCGCTGGCTGATCTGCTCGGCGCGTTAGCGCAAATCGACGGCGTCGTGCGGCTTCGCTATATGACGAGCCATCCGCGCGACATGAGCGACGATCTGATTGCGGCGCACCGCGATATTCCCGAGGTCATGCCGTTTTTGCATTTGCCGGTGCAATCTGGCTCGGACGCGATGCTTTCGGCGATGAACCGCCGGCACACGGCCTCCGACTATGTCGAGCTGATTGGACGCGTTCGGCAGGCGCGTCCCGACATCGCGCTGTCCAGTGATTTCATCGTCGGTTTTCCGGGGGAAACCGATGCCGACTTCGAAGACACGCTGCGGCTCGTCCGAAACATAGGCTTTGCACAATCGTTTTCGTTTAAATATAGCCCGCGGCCCGGTACGCCGGCGGCCGATCGCGATGGTCAGGTGCCTGAAGCCGTCAAGCACGAGCGCCTGCAGCGTCTCCAGGGCGAACTGGAACAGCAGCAATTGGCCTATAATGCCGGATTTATTGGCCGGCAGGTGTTGGTTCTGGTCGAGAGAACAGGGCGGGAGCCCGGGACGCTGGTTGGCCGAACACCCTATTTGCAGCTCATCCACTTCGATGGCGACGCGGCGCTGATCGGACAGGTCGTCCCGGTCACAGTTACCGCTTCGCGCCAAATGAGCCTTACAGGTGTCATAGGTGGCGTGTAACTGAAATCAGGGCTTAAGCGGCCGTTTACCGGATTGCTACGAAGCGGTGCAGAATCGTTTGAAGTTGCTGCCGGAACTTAGATGCCCATGTTAGTATTTCTTATCCAGGGGCCGAATCGCCTTACGGCGGGGGCTCCATAGCAGGAGGAGTATCCGAATTTGGCAGCTTTTCGCGGGTCGCCCGCACAGTCCTCGCGCCGGCCGTCAAAGCCAGCAGCAGAGGGTGCCAGGGTTGTCGTTCCCTTTGAAGACAACCGTGTGCTGACCCGCCTTTTGGGCGAATTCGATAGTCACCTAGCATTGTTGGAAGACCGGCTCGGCATCGATGCCCATGCCCATGGAAATGTTATTACGCTGACCGGCGCGCCTGCTGCATGTACCCTCGCGCGCGATGTTTTAGAAAAACTGTACGCTCGGATCGCCAAAGGTGAGTTGATCGGAGCGGGGGATTTTGACGGCTTGATCCGGCATGCGCGATCGGCTGAACCCGTCGTCGATGGCCAGGCGCAAGTCGCGACGCGGCGGCGGGTGGTCAAAGCGCGGACGCCGACGCAGAGCAAGTACATCCGGGCTATCGAGAAAACCGACCTCGTGTTTGGCGTCGGCCCGGCTGGCACCGGCAAAACTTACATTGCGGTTGCGTTTGCGGCGCACTGCCTCGAGCGCGGTCTCGTCGAGCGGATCATTCTATCGCGGCCGGCGGTCGAGGCTGGCGAACGGCTCGGATTTTTACCGGGCGACATGCGTGACAAAGTCGATCCGTATCTGCGGCCGCTGTATGATGCGCTCTATGATGTGCTGCCGCCCGAGAAGGTCGAGAAGGATATCGAAACGGGCGTCATAGAAATTGCGCCACTGGCGTTCATGCGTGGGCGCACGCTGGCCAATTCCTTCGTTATTCTCGATGAGGCGCAGAATACGTCGAGTATGCAGATGAAGATGTTTCTGACGCGTATCGGCGAAGGCTCCAAAATGGTGATTACCGGTGACCCGACGCAAATCGATTTGCCGCCCGGCATGAAGTCGGGACTTGATGAAGCCATTCGTTTGTTGGCTGACGTCGAGGGCATCAATGTCGTCCACTTCGACGTGGGCGATGTCGTGCGCCGAGATCTGGTGGCCAAAATCGTTACGGCCTATGACAACGCAAAATAGCCTGGACGGGACGGCTCAGACGTCGAAGTCAACCGACGCGTCGATCGAGGTCGATGTGGTCGTTGAGCCGGACGCTTGGCCGGCGCTTCCAGATGCGGCGGCCCTCGTGCAACGGGCGGCCGATGCCGTGGCGGCTTCCGGTAGTTTAGATGGGGCTCAGGTTTCGGTCACCATCGCGCTGTCTGATGATGCCGAAGTCGCAGCTCTCAATGCTCAATTCCGTGGTAAGTCACGACCAACGAACGTGTTGTCGTTTCCTGCGGGACGAGGCGGCGCTGCGGGGTGTCTCGGCGATATTGTGCTAGCGTAC
>JANOCZ010000314.1:0-1632 GCA_031412455.1 Hyphomicrobium sp.
AACATTCGCGAGCTCGAAGATCAGACGGCGAAACTGAAAGAGAAACAACTTATCGCGCCGACGGACGCGACGCTCGCTGGAATTCTTACCGATACGGTCGCGTCCCTCGAGGCGGGCATCGCTGAAAACAACAAGCGGATCGAAGCAAACCGGGCGCAGATCGCGGCGGCGAAGGGCGAGATTTCAGCAGCCCTCAAGGCACAGGGTGTCGAACTCGCGCCCGAACAACTCGATCTCATTTTAGACAGCGTGCTCTCGGGCGATCTCGTGCGGCTGGTTGCGGTCTTCAACGCCGCGCGATTGATCGACGGACAGCTTGCGCGGCTGATCGCTGCAACTGGCGACAACATGAATTCGTCGCGTAAATATTTCGCCATGCACGCCGCGCTGTTTGCGATGCTGGTGCAGGCGCAGGACGCAACCCTTGCCAAAATAGATACGCAGTACATGCCCAAGCTCGAGGCGATCATCAAGGACATCCAGACGGCAAAGGGAAAAACCGGCGAATTGCTGCGCGCCGATAATCGGCCGGATCAAAAGCGTGCACTCGAATCCAATCGCGATAGTCAAAAGGTCGCCGAAGATGCGGCTAAGGCCTACCGGCGATATCTCGTGCAGCAACGCGACCAGATCGCGCGGGCGCGGCTCAAGGCCGTGCATGATTTGAAAATTGCCGACAACACGTTTGAGACGGTGGAAGCCAGCGTGCAGTTGCGCGATCTGATGAAGGAAAGTTCGGGATCATTCGAAGCGATCCAGAAACTGGAAGCGCCGACCTTCGAGCAGATCTTCAAGAATGATGAGTTGCGCCGCGAGTTCGAGGACCTGACGCGGCGGCTCGACGTGCCGCAAAGCTGAGGCGCGGCTTACCCATGCTCAGCGAATGCCGAGCAGTTTGTGGGTTTGCACTGACAGCCGCCACTGCGGATTGGCCATGCAGTAGGCAACCGCTTTAGCCGCGTTTTCGCGTTGCTCCGGGCCGTCCATCGGCTGCAAATAGCGATGCGCGAAGTCGAGGCCCTCGCATAATTCCGGCATCAGCTGCGGCTGCGGGAAGACGAGCTTCAACTCGTCGCCGTAGGTTTGTTTGAGATCGGCTCCAGCTTTTGGGCTGACGCAAATCCAGTCGATCGTGTCGGGTACGGGTAGCGTGCCGTTGGTTTCGATGGCAATTTTAAAGCCGCGGGCATGGAGCGCATCGATCAGAGGTTGGTCGACTTGCAGCATCGGCTCGCCGCCGGTCAGCACGATCAACGCCGGAGTGCCGCTGTCGATCGCGGTGCACGCTGCGCGGCAGGCACGCGCCAAGTCATCGGCCGATTGAAACTTGCCACCGCCCTCGCCGTCTACGCCGACAAAGTCGGTATCGCAAAATTGGCAGACGGCTGCATCGCGATCGGCCTCGCGGCCCGACCACAGATTGCAGCCGGCAAACCGGCAGAAAACAGCCGGCGTTCCGGCGTTCGTGCCCTCGCCTTGCAAGGTATAGAAAATCTCTTTGACGGAATACATTCCGTGTCGCCTGCTTTCATTGATGCCCGGGTAGATTTGCCGGATCGGAGATTGGTGTTAGGATAGCGCATGAACCTTCACGTGCCAAAACCTATGACTGTCGATGAGTACCTGACATGG
>JANOCZ010000315.1:0-3736 GCA_031412455.1 Hyphomicrobium sp.
TTGGCTTTGGTCTGGATGAGCGTCTGCGTCGCCAGCACGTGCTCGACTTCGGATGTGCCGATGCCGTGTGCCAGCGCGCCGAACGCGCCGTGCGTCGAGGTATGGCTGTCACCGCACACGATCGTCGTGCCGGGCAGTGTGAAGCCTTGCTCGGGCCCGACGACGTGGACGATGCCTTGCCGCTTGTCGCGCTCGTGGAAATATTCGACGCCGAAATCGGCAGCGTTCTTGGCCAGCGTCTCGACCTGCACGCGGCTTTGCTCGTCGGCAATGCCTTTCGTGCGATCGGTCGTCGGCACGTTATGATCGACGACCGCGAGCGTCTTCTCCGGCGCCCGAACCTTGCGGCCAGCCATACGCAAGCCTTCGAACGCCTGCGGGCTCGTGACCTCGTGCACGAGATGCCGGTCGATATAGAGCAGGCATGTGCCGTCGGTGGCGCGCTCGACCACGTGATCTTCGAAAATTTTGTCGTAAAGCGTCTTTGCCGTGCCTGGTGATGCCATGCCGATTGATGCCATGCCTGATGCCAAGATTTGTATGTAAGCGTCTAGATAGCGGCCCGCGCAGGATTTCGCAAATCAAGACGTCAAACGGCACCAGATTGTAAAAGACCGGGCTGATTTCTCAGCCCGGCCAAGGGGAGGAACAGAAAGTCCCAGACGAGGAGCCCAGGCCGGGGGTGGCAAAACAACCCGGCTCGAACCCCGCCTCTGCAGCTTTATACGATGCCGCAAACCTTTAGATCAATGAGTTCGGCGGGCCAGCCAAGCGCCCCGCACGCTCCGGCTGGGCCACCTATTTCCACTGCCGCGTTTTCGACACGAGGAAGTCCCGCAACAGCTGCACTTTTTTCGAATTCCGAAGCTCCTCGGGGTACGCAAAAATAAGCGGCAGTGTCGGCTGCTCGATCTCGGCCAGAACCGGCACCAGATCGGTGTCCTCTTCCGCCATGTAATCGGGGATCATGCCGATGCCGATGCTCGCGCGGATCGCGTATTTGATCGCCACCACGCTGTTGACCCGCAACACCGCTTCGCGCGGCGGCTGCCCCTCGCGCCCGGCCGACTCGATCCACGACATCGCCCGCAAATGTTGCGCCGGCGGCCCCGAGTAACAGATGATGCGGTGCCGGTCGAGTTCGGCAAGCGTCTGCGGCGACCCGAATTTGCGGATATATTGCGCCGAGGCGAACGCCCGCACGCGGCTTTGAAACAGCGGCCGGCGGATGAGATCAGCCTGCTCGGGTTCGCGCGTCCAAATCGCGACGTCCGCCGCCCGCATTCCGATATCGACCTGATCGTCGTTGAGCAGCAGTTCGACTTTGATGTCGGGATAAAGTTCGCCGAACTCGCGCAATTGCTGCGTTAGCCACACCGTGCCAAAGCCGATCGGCGCTGTGATGCGCAGCTCTCCCGAAGGCTTGGTCGCCGTATCCGTCAGCAGTGTCTCGGCGGTCTGCAGCTTGGCGAACACCTCGGCTACGGTTCGGTTGAGCAATTCGCCCTGCTCTGTCAGCATCAAACCACGGGCGTGCCGGTGAAAAAGCGTCACCTTGAGATCGGCTTCGAGCGTCGAGATTTGCCGGCTGACGGCCGATTGGCTCATATGCAGCTGCTCACCGGCGTGGGTGAAGCTGCCCACCTCGGCCGCGGCATGAAAAATACGAAGTTTATCCCAGTCCATCCAGGCACCTCATCCGTCTCGCTGCAGTGCAGCATCCTAGCTATGCATTTCACGCAAGGCAACCGGTCATGGGGCGGATGGAAGCGGCACGAGACTAAGCGTCGAGCAGTCACTAGATAAGCGTTACTCTGAAACGCCGTCGGCACGCTCGCCCCCCATGCTCGAGGTCCCAATGCAAATCATTCGATCGCCCAAAATTCTGTCCGCGCTGGTCGCCGCTTTCTCAGTGGCTTTGCCAGCTTCCGTGGCGCTTGCCGCCGCGCCAACCGAGGTCTGGAAGTTGACCGGCTTCGCTAATCCTGAAAGCGCGCTGCCCGATGTGAAGGCTGGCATCATCTACGTCTCAAACGTCAACGGCGCCGCCGATGGCAAAGATGGCAACGGCTATATCTCGGTCGTGTCACTCGACGGAAAAATGACCACAGCGAAATGGTCGACGGGCATGAATGCACCGAAAGGCTTGGGTCTGGCGGGTGGCAAACTTTACGTCGCCGATATCGATGAATTGATCGAGATCGATACCAAGGACGGCAAGATCACAAAACGCTACCCGGCCAAAGACGCGAAATTCTTGAACGACATTGCCGTCGATGCTCAAGGCAACGTCTTCGTCAGCGACATGGCAACCGACACGATCTGGAAATTGTCAGGCGGCAAATTCGAAATCTGGCTGCAAGACAAAAAGTTGGAAAATCCCAACGGCCTTCTCGTCGAAGGTAACGATTTGCGCGTCGCCGCCTGGGGCACAATGACTGACGGCATGATGACGAAAGTGTCAGGGCACCTGATGTCGGTGACACTCGACGGTAAAGCCGTGAGTGCGATCGGCGACGGCAAGCCGGTCGGCAACCTCGATGGCCTCGAGCCCTTAGGCAAAGGCGCCTATCTGGTCTCCGATTGGGTCGCAGGCAAGGTCATGAGATTTGCCAACGGCAAGTTTGAAACGCTGCTCGACCTCGGCCAAGGCGCGGCTGATCTCGGTTATGACCCAGCGAGCAAGACGATGTACGTCCCGCAGATGATGCAAAACACGCTGACGGCCTACAAAGTGGAATAATAGACACGAAGCCCGTCGCGCTGCTTCGGCCCACGCGCGACGGGCGATCGCTCATTTCAAATGTTGAGCAATAAACGCATCCGCATTGCGCCGGAATTTTTCGTAATCGTAGAGCTTCCAGAGCTCATAAAGCATATCGCCGCTATTTGGCCGCTCAGTGAGCCGCGCGACCGACACTGGCTGCAACTTCTGGTGCCCATCGCGCAGATAATCCCAAGCAACCAACGGACCGATTTTGATCAGCGTTGTCGGCTGGCTCGAGTAGTGCCGCAAGAGGCCCATGTATTTTGCCCGCGCCGCTGCCGGTATGGCTGTCCGGCTGACAGCACCATTGGCGGCAAGCGGCTTGGCCCACGTCACGAGCACCCGTCCGCCCGGCGCGCGATAGAGCGGAAACTGTGAAGTCGCACCGAGCAGGTCCAGACGCGACGCGAGCACGACGCCCAAAACGTGCCCCGCATCGTGATCCTGATGCCCACCTTCCAACGCATGCAGGACGAGCCGCGTGACGCCCTCGATTGCGTTGACGCGCGCAACAAGCGCGGTCCAGGCTACTTCAAAGTAGTCGGGCAGCGCCGAGCTTGGAATGGCGAGTTCCGTTCCCAGAAAGTGGATGTCGGCGGCGGGCACGCCGAGCCGCTGCAGCACCTTCAGACTTTCGCCGTTGCGCCGCTCGGGCGTCACCGTTTTCCAAGCGCCATTCGTAAGGTAAATCACGACGGCGCGTTCGCCGCGCGCAATGGTGCTGGCGATCTCATGAAATACGCCGGCCTCATCGTCTTGATGGGCGAACAAGAATAATGTCGTCAAACAATGTCCTCGATGATGCGGTCCACCGGCGATTGTTTCGCTAACGCAAGGCCAAACAAACCCATAACGTGCGGAAGCTTTGCGGCGCAAGCGGCGTAATCGCGGGAGCGTCGGCAACGCCGAGTTAGGCAACGTTGAGCGCTAAAGTCTCTCGTTCGTTGCGCAACGTTTCGCAGACACCGG
>JANOCZ010000316.1:0-5410 GCA_031412455.1 Hyphomicrobium sp.
TCCGGGGGGGGGGGGGGGGAAGGTTTTTTTTGGGGGTGAGTTATGTTCAATCGCGTCGCAACGCCTGATCAGCGCCTAGAACCGATCCGGCCAAACGGTCCGGCCACGACACTGCCGATTCAACGGCAAGCGCCGCCGCCGTTCGCCCAGTCACCATCTCAGCATTCAGCGCCCATGCGCGCCGCCGATACGCCGACCTCGGTTCTCGGCCAAGATATTACCATTTCCGGCCAGCAGCTCGTTCTGAAAACCAAGGGATCATTGCTGATCGCCGGTCAGATTCAGGGCGACGTGCACGGCGAGAGCGTCACGGTTGGTGAAACAGGCAGCGTATCTGGCACCATCACCGCACGCACGATCGTCGTCCAAGGCGAAGTCCGTGGCGCGCTCAAAGGATCAGCCGTCGTGTTGAACGCCACGTCGCGCGTTGACGGCGACATCGTCAAACAAACGCTCGCCATTGCCGAAGGCGCGCAGTTCGACGGCAGCGTACGCCGCGCGAAAGACGTTGCCGAAGTCACACCCGACCTCGATTGAGTTAGCGGGTCTGAATTCAGACAGATTGCACGGAAATTTCCGTCGTCATACGGTGGCGCGCGCCGGGCGCGAGCGTCACCGTATCGTCACCCGCATTGGCGGCTTCGATGCACACCATGCGCCGGTAACCATCGTCCCCCAAATCTCCAAGCCGCCCCCCTTTCTCGATCCACGGGTTCCACACAACCGTCGACAAGCTTCCGGTCTTGGCAACGCGAATTTCCCGGCCAAGCACCTCGTCTGAGACGATGACGGTATCAGCCGTCGCCTGATAAATGCGGTCAACTTCTCCGTCGAATGAGATGCCCCCACTTTGCTTTTTGCGCGCGTGTCCGGCCAGTTGATCGACGTACACTTGCTCCTCAAGGCCTCTAACCTCAACGCGCGCAATATCCCCGACGCTCAGATACGTGTGCAGCGCCATCGTCAGTGAGATTGGCGCCTCGCTGACATTCAAAGTCGAAAGCGTGACCGTCAGCGCTTCCCCCACCGTGATTTCGATTTCCGCCTGCGCGCAATGCGGCCATAAACCGGGATCGACTCGAGTTGCATCGAAAGACAGCACGAGCCGCGCTCGCCGGTCAGATACCGCCGAACCCGCGACCCGCCACGGCGCAGCCCGCACGAACCCATGCGCCGGCTTGTCGGCTCCCTCAGGATGCGGCCCAAACCACGGCCAACACACAGGGATCCCACCGCGCACGGCGCGACCGGTCCCAAGTTTCGCCTGCGGGGACAGCCAGAGAGCATCTTCGACGTGTCCAGCCGGCCGCCACGACAAAACTTGCGCCCCTTGCATCGCGATCACGGCCGTCGAGCCGGCCGCCTCGAGTACGGCAACGGTTCCACCGAAACGCTGCTCGAAGGTCACGCCAGGCGCACGTCCCCAACGCGCCTCGAGCGCCGGTATCCGCTCCCCGTCAGTATCAAGCAACGCTTTTTCCACCGTGACCGCTCCCCTGGAATCGCCTCAAGGATATAGCAGTCCTGGCAATTCCAAAACTCTGTGCAAACTACGCGAGAGTGCGCTAAGGGACAGCGCCGCACCGCTTCTTCACCAACCGAGGGTGACACGATGATTTCACTCTACGACACTCAAGGGACGTGTCTCGTCCGCCGCGACGCAACGACCGATGTCGGCGACAAAACGGTGTGGATCGACTTGCTCTCTCCGACCGAAACAGAAGAGAAGGCCATTGAAAAGTTCCTCGGTCTTGACGTGCCGACGCGCGCGGAGATGCGCGAAATCGAGGCATCAAACCGGTATTACAACGAGGACGGCGCACAGTTCATGACGACCTTCGTCGTGCACTCCAACGAGAAAGACGCCACCACGACGTCCAACGTAACGTTCATTCTGGCTGGAAATCGCTTGGTCACGGTGCGCTACGGCGAACCTAAAGCCTTCGTTCTGTTCGCCGAGAAGGCCTGCCGCAATGGCGATGGCTGCACAAGCGGCACGCAGGCCATGATCGGCTTGATCGAAACAATGATCCAAAGGCAAGCGGATCTCATCGAACGCGTCCAAGACGAAGTCGAAACCCTAGCGCCGCAGATCTTCGGCCAGCGCAACGGGCAGCCGCAAAGCCGGCGCCTCGAAGTGATGCTGCGCTCCGTTGGCAGCAAAGGCGACATCACTTCACGGATGCAGGAATCGGCCACTTCTCTGCACCGCACGCTGCTCTATTTTGCCGACGCCGCCCGCGAGCGCAATGAAGATCCAAAACTTATCAATCGCATCGAAAGTGCCGATCGCGACATCGTCTCGCTGGCCGAGCAATTGCGGTTCGTCTCCGGCCGCACCGCGTTCCTGCTCGACGCCACGCTGGGTATGATTTCAACTGAACAGAACCAGATCATCAAGCTGTTCTCAGTTATGGCCGTCATGCTGATGCCGCCGACATTGGTCGCGTCGGTCTACGGCATGAACTACAAAAACATGCCCGAACTCGAATGGACCTACGGCTACCCGATGGCGCTCGCCTTGATGTTCGTATCGGGTCTGGTTCCCTACATCTATTTCCGCCGCAAGGGCTGGCTCTAGAACTCAAACGAGCGACGCCACGAGCGCCAGCGCTGCTGACACCGCGAGCGTCGTCATGACGCCAGCATGCAACCTAAACAACAGCACGGCCGCCAAAACTGCGAGTCCCAACGCCGTCGCGTCAAGGCTGGAAACATCGGGCACGCTCAAGCGCAGCGGACCGACAGCCACGTCATCGACGCGGCGGAACACGACGTGCAGGGCGAACCACACCGAGAGGTTCAGGATGACCCCGACGACCGCCGCCGTAATCGCCGACAGCGCGGACGAAAGCCGCGGCGCCGATCGCAACAACTCGATGTAAGGTGCGCCGGCGAATATATAAAGAAAGCACGGCGCGAACGTCGCCCACAGCGTCACCCCAGCGCCCAAAATACCCATAGCGACGGGCGAGCGACCGCCCTGCCGGTACGCCGCGAGATAGCCGACAAATTCCGTCACCAGAATGAGCGGACCCGGCGTCGTCTCAGCCAACCCCAACCCATCGAGCATCTCACCAGGCCGAAGCCAGCCGTAGGCCTGCACCGCATCTTGCGCGACGTAGGCGAGCACCGCATACGCGCCGCCAAACGTCACGACCGCGAGCTGCGAGAAAAACAGCGCGAGCTTTGTCAGCACATGCTCTGCGCCAAACAACATCCCAATGAAGGCGAGCGGCACGAGCCAGATCGCCATCCAAATACCGATTGTCCGCAGCGTTTGCGCATGCGGCACAGGACTAGGCGCGCCGGCCTCGAGTTGCACGGCCACGAGATCGAAACTGCGCACATACCCATAAACACCAGCCGCGATCACAATGATTGGAAACGGCACCTGGAAGAAAAATATCGCCGCGAATGACACCGCCGCGATTGCGTACTCCGTCGTCCCCTTGAGTGACCGCTTTGAAATTCGCAACAACGCTTCGATGACAATCGCGAGCACTGCCGCTTTGATGCCGGTGAACAGCGCGCTGACGGCCGGCACGGATCCGAACTCGGCGTACATGATCGACAGCGCGAGGATCACGGCCGCACCCGGCAACACGAACAACAGTCCCGCCGCCAATCCGCCTTTTGTGCCGTGAAGCCGCCAACCCGAATAAGTCGCGAGCTGCATCGCCTCCGGCCCCGGCAGCAGAGTGCAGAAATTCAGCGCCAACAAATATGTCCGCTCGTCGAGCCACTTTTTCTCATCGACGAGAATTTTGTGCATGAGCGCGATCTGCCCCGCCGGCCCGCCAAACGACGTTAGCCCGATGCGCGTCCAAACCTTCAGAGCTTCCGCGAAACTCGGCGAAGTCGCGACAGCCGCCATTTGCCCCTCGCTGTCAAAAACATCTGTTAGACCGGCGTCACTGTTCCGATCGAATGCGGCGTGCCGTCGCGCGCAGCCCTGCGGCGTCGCGAAAAACGCAAGTCACAACAATGACGTGCCGAACGCGCACACGCCAGTGACCGATTTACCATGTTGACCCTCATGCCGCGGCGATGAAGTTGTCGCCGCGCAAGGGATGGGGATTAATCCTCAATTTCAACGGCGACAGAATGGGTTCGGGTGTTGAGCGTTGGCGCGATCTCAATCGGCCAATTATCACCTGAGGGCCAGCCATCACGCTGACGGTTGTGCGACACGCACTCCGGCAGATCGCAAGCAAAGACTTGCCGATGCACGGCGCAAATTCTGCCGCGTTCACAAGGAGACATAACAATGCGGATTCTTTTCACACCGGTGCTGGCACTGTTGCCACTCTCGCTGAGCACGCTCAGCCCGGCAATGGCCGCGAATAACTGGCGGCAGAGCTGCACTGGTCCCGAATTTGTGTGTGGCAGCGCATCCGCTCCAGCGAAGTCTGTGACAGCGATGTCGGCGGCGCAGCCATCGATCCAGAAAACTGCCAAAGCTAAGTCGAAGGCTCGAAACATTGCCACAGCCGATGCGACGCCATCCAAACTTAAAAAGAAACTTGCTGCAAAAGCAAAATCGAAACCGAAAGCGGAAGTCGCTAAAGCTCCCGTGAAGGCGAAAGCCAACGCCAAGGTCGCAAAATCATCCGGCGGCGGGTCTTCATTCCAGTCGGGCATGGCGTCGTGGTACGGCGGCAAATTCCATGGCCGCACGACGGCGAACGGCGAGAAGTACAACATGGACGCCCTGACGGCCGCGCACAAAACGCTGCCGTTTGGAACCCGCGTTCGCGTCACCAACACTCGTAACGGCGATTCCGTCGACGTTCGGATCAATGATCGCGGACCTTTCATCGCCGGCCGCATCATCGACTTGTCGCGCGCTGCAGCCAGCCAGATCGGATTACAGGCGTCGGGCGTTGCTTCGGTAAAGGTCGCGATCCTCGGCAAAGGCTAACGCAAAACGAGCGGTAGTTCCCCGTAAACCTACCGCTCGAAAGTTCCTCAACTGCGGCCTGCCGTCGCGCGGCCCGCAATTGTTGCTAAAAAAAACAAGAAGAATCATCGCATTGTGAGTTCGAGTTAATCAGCTATCTGACGTTCGACTTGACGCTCGCAACTGCGAATGATCCTGTCCGCGCGCACCACGACGGCAATCCTTGCCGTCGCACATCATCGACGATCGATGACATCGGCGTTGCCAGCACTCCTGCTGCCACGTCCCCGTGAGCCTCAGCAGAGCCCATGAGCCTACTGGCCTGGAGCTTTAGGGGGCCATGAGCCTAAGAAGGGAAATACGACTATGCGTTTTGTCATTTCATTCGCCGCGACCGCGGGTCTTGCCTTGGTCGTAGCGTCATCTCCAGCCGCCGCGACCTGGTCCTGCCAGGGTGCAGAATACGTCTGCGGTTCCGCCCCGTCGGCCGCAGCGCCGAAGGCCAAG
>JANOCZ010000317.1:0-2454 GCA_031412455.1 Hyphomicrobium sp.
ATGTCGAAGCGCGGCTCTGAGAACTTTGCCCTTTATGTCAGCAACGTGCTGCGCGTGTTTTCAGCCGACATCCGCGATGTGGAATCTCATCTGTGCCGAAATCTGCAAGCCGGTGCAAAGCTGCAGCCGGCGCCGGTGCAGGAGACCGAAAGCTTAGCCCCGACCTACGAATACTATCGGCGGCGGCTCTCTCTCCAACCGCGTTAGCTCTCACGCGTAAAACACGCCGAGCACGACGGCCATCAATCCCGCAACGACGACAATAAACCCGATGATGCCGAAGACCTGCGCCGCGGCGTGACGCAGACCGAACCCGGCGATCTTCTTGACCTTGCCCGTGTGGGTCGAGGCCGATGCGACGTCCGCGTATCGCTCAGTGATCTCAGGCGGCATCGCGGCGCGACCACGGTTGCGGGCGGCACTCAGCGCCGCGCCTGCTGCGGCCGAAACCGCGACGCCGTTCAAATTGTTTCGGTTGGCCCAGCGAATGAGCCAGACGCCAACGGCGATCATCGCCACACCAATTGCGATCCAGCCGGGATGCGCTATCGAAAGTCCACCCATGTCATTTTCCTCCCCGGCAGTGTCACGGATTTCTAATCTCAGCTGTGCTCGCAACAGCCTGCCGCGCACGGCCGAGCTTGTGTTAGCACTTTGCGATGCAGCCGCGAATGATTCGTATCATCGGATTGGATCCAGGCCTCCGCCGCACCGGCTGGGGCGTCTTGGATAGCGATGGTGTGCGGCTGATCTATGTCGCCTCAGGCGTGATCACGCCCGATACCGACGATGAACTTGCCTACCGTCTGCGAGCAATTTTCGAAGGCGTGATGGGCGTCATCGCGAGCTTCGCGCCGTCGGAAGCAGCCGTTGAAGAAACCTTCGTCAATGAAAACCCGCGCTCGACGCTGAAGCTAGGACAAGCGCGCGGGACCGTGCTCTTAGCCCCAGCAATGGCGGGCTTGCGCGTTGCCGAATATACGCCGAACCTTATCAAGAAATCGGTCGTTGGGTCCGGTCACGCCGAGAAGCAGCAGATACAAGCCATGATCAAGTTTCTCCTCCCCAAAGCGAAATTCGACAGCGCTGACGAGGCCGACGCTTTGGCCATCGCGATCACCCACGCCAATCATCGGGCGAGCGCGGCGGTTTTAGCTGCGCATGACCGGAAGGTAGCCCGCGTATGATAGGCAAACTGCGCGGCAAGGTCGATGCAATCGGCGAAAGTCACCTGATCATCGACGTCAACGGCGTCGGCTACGAGGTGCAGGCCTCGTCGCGCACGCTGCGTAATCTGAAAGCCGGTGACGAGGTGTCGTTGACGATCGACACCCACGTCCGCGAAGACGCGATCCGCCTGTTCGGTTTCCAGAGCGAACTCGAACGCAGCTGGTTTCGCACCTTGCAGTCGATCCAGGGCGTAGGCTCAAAAGTTGCGCTGGGAGTATTAGGAATTCTAGGCCCGCAGGATCTGGCCAACGCGATTGCCCTGCAAAATTTCGCGGCCGTCGAGGAAACGCCAGGCGTCGGCAAGAAGCTTGCTCAACGCATCGTGCTTGAATTGAAGGACAAGGCCCCGGCGTTGTCCGTCGCGGGTCTGCACGTGCCAGCCGGATCGCCCGGAATATCGGGCACGGGCTATGTGCCAACCCACGCTGCGGCTGAGGCCATTTCGGCGTTGACCAATTTGGGCTACAATCCGAGCCAAGCGTCTTCAGCCGTCGCCGTCGCGATGAAAGAATTGGGCGACGCCGCCGATACTGGCAAACTGATCAAGCGCAGCCTCAAGGAACTGGCGCGGTAGAAACCGACAAGCAGGAATCTCGTGCACATTTACGTTGATGCCGACGCGTGCCCCGTGAAGGACGAAGCGCTGAAAGTCGCCGAGCGTCACGGCATCGCAATCACCTTTGTTTCGAATTCGTGGATGCGCTTACCCGAAAGCCCGCTCGTGCAGCGCGCCGTCGTGCAAGACGGGCCGGACGCCGCCGATGATTGGATCGCCGAGCGCATTGGTCCAACCGACATTTGCATCACGCAAGATATTCCGCTCGCCTCGCGGTGCTTGAAAAAAGGTGCGAGCGCAATCGGCAACACAGGCAAGCCATTCAACGAAGGCTCGATCGGTATGGCGCTCGCGATGCGCGATCTCTCGCAGCATCTGCGCGAAACTGGCGAGAGCAAAGGCTACAACGCCGCCTTCACGAAACAAGATCGCTCGCGCTTTTTGGAAGTGCTAGAGCACGCGGTGCAAGCGATCAAACGCCGCCAAAAGTCATGAGGGTTAGGGAATGAACGAACCCACGAATAGTCAGCGCGCGATGTGGATGGTGTTGATCACGTCGCTCGCCGCACCGTTCTTTGCAAGCCTCGTCGAGGTGGCATTGACGCTCGCCAGCCCGACCTTCGATTTCGCGCTGCCGCCGCGCGGAGGCAAACCGCTGGGCGAGGTCG
>JANOCZ010000318.1:0-10115 GCA_031412455.1 Hyphomicrobium sp.
GGACTACAATGAAGTCATGCAGTTAAACTACGACGGCGCAAACACGACCTTGTCGATCAATACTACCGGCACGTTCGTCGACGTATTGTCTTTCGCCGGCAAGTTCTCCGTGCCCGCAGCACTTCTAGTCGAAGATCAAGTCATCCTCGTCTGAGGCGAATGCCAACGATCAAGGGCCTGGGTCGCCGCGAGGTGGCCCAGGCCTATCCACGATCAGGCCTATCCACGATCAGCGCGTGGCGGCCGATTTCACAAATCGTAAACGAATCCTTCAACAACATTTCCTATGCTAGCCGGCAAGGGAAACGGCAGTCGCGCTGTGTTAAGTGCGGCCCATCGCGTCCCCGCGCTTGTCCGGAATAGGAAACACCAATGAGCTCGTCGTCCGTGAATTCGATGCTGTTCAACGTCGGGGGTGGAGCGATCCTGCTGACGGTTGTTGGCTACGCAATCACGTCATTTTTTACGACACCGGCGGTCATGCCGTGCACCTCGCGCTTTCCATCAGGCGTGCAACTGGCATTCGCCCGAGAAAACGGCAAACTTCTGAGCCCGGTAGAATTGCAGGCACGTTCCGGATCCCGCGAATGGGGCTTGCTCAAAAACGCGCACATCTCCCCTTCAGCTCAGGGCACGCCCTCAGGCGGCGCGCTCGAGGTCAAGCTCGCATCGACCGAGGATGAAGACCAAACCTCGCAAAACGGAGTAGGCTTTATCTGGCAACTCCCAGAAGTCGCAAAAGCCTCGTCGGCCTGCCTGAGCTACAGCGCCTTTGTACCCGCCGACTTTAAGTTCAATGAGCCAGGCTATCTCCCGGGCTTGTTTGGCGCGGCTGATGTAACTCAAATCGACGAACTCCAACCCGAGGACAGTTTCGCCATTCGCATGGGCTGGGCCGAAGCGGGCGATGTCGGAATCGATGTACGGGTGCCCACGTCGGCCGGCTATTGGGAAGGCGCGGCGCACAAGAAGCTGTGGCCGACAGGACGTTGGGTTAAAGTCGAGCAAGAGGTCCGCCTCAACACGCCTGGCCAGGACAACGGAGCCCTCAGGCTGTGGATAGATGGCGGCCTAATCATTAACAGAGCCGGCATCGAACTGCGCAAAACCTCGCAGTCGCAGCTCTCGGGCGTCGTCTCAGACATCGGATACGCGCGCACACTGAGCGACGTAGCCGTCGTCAAGGTCTCTCCTTTTATCGTTCAGTGGCAATAGGTTAAGCATCGAGAAGATGTCCGGTTCGGCGTGGAAGCTAGCGCGAGCCGCACGTACCTCAGCTCGTGACCATGTCTCAAGGGGCACAGTCCGAATCAAAATGTCATTCGGAACTCCACACTCCTTGCAAAGCAAATTTTCGTGCGGTGTACTAAACGAGTAGAACTCAGCGCCGTCCCACTTACCCCCAAGTGGCGTTGATTCTATTTTTGCCCGCGGTCTCCCCCGGCCGCGGGCCTTTCTTTTCTCCACAATAAGATATGAAGTCGAGTTTAGGATTTATCCGAGGGCTTAAAGCCGGCTGCCCGCGCTTCATCTTCAGAACAAAACCAGCGGTCGCCCTTGACCGTCCGCACCCGGGCGCGATCGTAGCCTTGCGCCCAAGGCAACGCGTAAAGCCGGTTGGTGGCGCGGGTGTAGCCTTTGATCGGACATCCCTCGGGCGCGGCGCGTTTGGCATCCTGCCAAATCTGCTCGCGCCATTCTGTTGGCCGAACGGCCGTACCCTGCCAAACGCCGAGTTTCGCCGCGCTGGCCGTCTCTTCATCGGCGCGGTACGCGGAGAAGTACCCGCTCTGTGCGAACACATGCCCGCCGCGAACGAGTTCAGCGGCAATGTCGAGGTCCTCGCTGACTTTGCACGTAGCCAGCGCTCGCCCCTGCGGGTCCAGTCCGGATGTCTCGCACGCAACAGGCTTACCGCGAACGATGCGCGCGAGTGCCGATCGCGCCGCCGCTCCACAGCTCCACCGCCGCCCGTTTAATTTGAGACATGATTGGTTCGACTCCGGCGCGTCGATGCCAGCCAGCCGGACAAGTTGCCCATCGACACGCAGCAGATCGCCACTGACCGCCGTCGCCCGGCCGGATAACCCTGCGCCCACATCGAGCGACCCCGTGCTGGTCGCGGGCGCAAGCCGCGCCACCGACAAGCCATTGCTGGAATTCAACATCGGACCACCGACGACGATCAAGACGAGACCGAGCGCTGCTCCACCAACAAACCGTCGATCGAACGGCAATCTCAAGCCGAAGTCTGGAATGGCCTGACGAATGCGCGATACTGCATTGTCCATCCGCCCCACAATCGCTCGCCACAAGCGCGACAGACCCGGCGTGCGTCGCCCGGCCCATGTCCAAACATGGCCCACGCCAGCCGCGACGCGCCCCAATATAAATCTAGCCGATTGGAAAACTGCGCCAGCCGTCGCTGTGGCCAAACCGCAAACTTGCTGCCAAACCGTCTCGACACCGGCTCGTCCGGCGGCCACACCGCGATCGCGCGTATCGATGACCCGTGCGACCGCAGCATCGCGAACTTCGCCGACCATCCGTTGCCGGTCTGCGCGCCGCACCAGCACGGTCGTCCGCACGTATTCTCGCCATTCGAAGCCTTCGCTTCGCCTGCGCCAACCAAACATGCCGTCCTCCCGCTTCGAACCGCGATTCGCGATGTGGTCACACTCGGGACGAATGATGGCAGACCTTGGGCTCCGCTATAAGTCATCCCGCGTCGTTATCCGCAGCGCGCACATCCAACGATATGTGCTCGTCTCAGTGATAGCCTTCGCCATGAACGACCTTGCCGCGGAAAGTCCAGTAGACGAACACCGTGTACCCAAGAATGATCGGCAGCATGATGAGCGTGCCGACCAGCATGAACATCTGCGAGCTTGGCGCCGCCGCCGCATCCCAAACCGTGACGGTATCCGGCACGAGATAGGGAACATTGGAAATCACAAGGCCTGTCAGCCCGAGCAGAAACAGCGCGATGGCGGCAGCAAACGGCTGGAACTGTCGCTTGTCAGCCAGACCCTGCCAGCACTTCCACGCGGCGTAGGCCGTCGCGAGCGGCACCGGCGACAGCAGCAAAATGTTGGGCCATTCAAACCACCGCTCAGCGATGCGCGGCAGCAAGAACGGCGTCCACAAGCTAACGGCCGCCGTTGCGACGAGCGTCGCGAGCAATGCGGTCTTAGCTTTCTCGCGCGCCCAGATCTCGAGTTCCCCTTCGGTCTTGTAGATCAGCCAAGTCGCTCCCAGCAGCGCGTAGCCGGCAATCAACGCGAGCCCGCAGAAAATGGAAAACGGTGTCAACCAGTCGAACGTCCCGCCGGTAAACCGCCCGTCGGTCACCGTGATGCCCTGGAGGAGCCCGCCGAGAACCACGCCTTGCGCGAACGTGGCAACGATCGATCCGCCCGCAAACGCCAAATCCCACAGTTTGTGATCTGGCTTCGACACCCATCGAAATTCGAACGCGACCCCGCGGAACACGAGCGCCAGCAGCATGACGATAATCGGCAGATAAAGCCCCGACATGATGATCGCGTAGGCTTTGGGAAACGCCACGAACAAGCCGCCGCCGCCAAGCACGAGCCACGTTTCGTTGCCGTCCCAGAACGGCGCCACGGTATTCATCATCACGTCACGACGCTCTTCCTCCGGCGCGAACGGGAATAAAATTCCCAGTCCCAGATCAAAGCCGTCGAGGATGACGTAAAGCGTGACGGCAATCGCCAGGATTGCGGCCCACACCAGTGGCAGCCAATAATTGATGTCGCCCATGTCGCCTAACTCGCCCATGATCTAGTCCACCGTTCTGAGTGCTTCACGCGTTGCACCTTGCGCCGCTGTCAGCGGTCGAGATGGCACCCCATTGGGCGGCTCGACAGACTTGCCGGACGGCCCCTTCTCGATCAGCCGATTGATATACAGGACGCCCATCGAGAACACGCAACTATAGACGACGACGAATAAGATGAGGCTCGTCAACACCGCGCCAAACGAAACCGCGGACACGGCATCGGCAGTCCGCAGGATGCCATAAACGAGAAACGGCTGCCGTCCCGTCTCCGTCACCCACCATCCAGCCAGAATAGCTATGAAGCCGAGCGGCCAGGCATACGTCAGAGGCCGGAGATACCACATCGTCTTGAACACGGTGCCGCGCCACCACAGGAAAGCGCCGATGAGCCCGATCGCGATCATCGTCAAGCCGATGCCGACCATGACCCGGAAGGCGAAGAACACCGGCAGGACCGGCGGTCGATCTTCTGCCTTGAAATCCTTTAGGCCCTTGAACAACCCGTTCATGTCGTGAGTGATCAGCAGGCTGGCGATCCGCGGTATCGATATCTCGTAATGGTTGGTCTCGGCTTTTTCATCGGGCCACGCGAACAACACGAGGTCGGCCGGCTTCGACCCGTCCCAATGCGCCTCCATCGCCGCGAGCTTGGCGGGCTGATATTGCGCCGTGTTGAGCCCGTGCGCGTCGCCGATCACCAGCTGCAGGGGCGCCAGCACCGCGACCATCCCAAGGCCCATGCGAACCATGGTTCGGGCTTCCTCGGTGAACCGCCCGCTGGTCAGGTAGCGCGCCCCAACCGACAACACCACGAGCGACGTCGTCAGATAAGCCGCTGTGAACATGTGAGAGAAGCGATACGGAAAGCTTGGATTGAAAATTATCGCCATCCAATCGACGGGAAAGGCGATGCCGTTCTTCATTTCGTGACCGGTCGGCGTATGCATCCAGCTATTGGCGGCTAAAATCCAGAAAGCCGAAAGAGAGGTGCCCACCGCCACCAGCACGGCCGCTGTCACATGCAGATTGGGTGACACGCGCTGCCAGCCAAACAGCAAGATGCCCAGGAACGTCGCCTCGAGAAAGAACGCGGTCAAAACCTCGTATCCGATCAGCGGCCCAACGACGTTTCCAGCGACTTCTGAGAAGCGGCTCCAGTTGGTCCCAAACTGATAGGAGAGCACGATGCCGGAGACGACGCCCATCGCAAACGACACGGCGAAGATCTTGGTCCAAAAGCGCGCCAACCGATGGAATTTCTCATCGCCGGTCATTCGCCACCGCACCAGCAGCGTCGCGATGAACGCCGCTAGCCCAATCGTGAAGCTCGGAAAAATGATGTGAAACGACACGGTGAAGGCAAATTGGATGCGCGCCAGCAAAACCGCGGTAACGTCCATTGTCGCAAGATCTCCCGAACCGAAGCGAGTTCATGCAATCATGAACCGTTCTCTCGTCACGGTCGAGGAGCTTGATTCGCGCGCGCGTTTAGTCGCGCCGTGCCAGCAACGGCTCGGGCAGCGGCCAGAAACGGACGATGCCGTCGATGCCACCGGTCAGCAGCGTCCGCCCGTCTGCACTGAAGGCGACCGTCTTCGCTCCGAGGCCTTGCTCCTTGAGTGGGCCGTAAAACCGCGCGCGCTTGAGACCGCGCAGCTGAACGCGGCCGTCTTCCGAGGCAGACGCGATGAGGTCGCCAGCGCCGGAGAACGCGATCGACGTGATACGGCCATCGTGTCCCTTGAGCGTCCGCAACGCCCGCCCGGTCGTCGTCGACCAAAGTTTAATCGACCCGTCGAGGCTTCCAGCGGCTAACGTCGCGCCATCGGGTGAAAACCTGAGCGCCGAAACAAAATCAGAATGGCCGCGCAGGCTTCGCCGGACCTCACGCGTTTCGATGTTCCATAGCCGGACGGTGTTGTCTGCGCCGCCCGATGCGAGCCACCGCCCCGACGGATCGGCCGCAAGCGATTGAACGGCACTGCGGTGCCCCTGCAAAAGCCCATCCGGCGCCGCGAGCGACCCAGTCTGCCACATCGCGACGGTCCAGTCGTGTCCTGCAGCGGCTATCAAATCTTCCGAACCGGCAAAGGCCGCAGCCCATACGCTCGCGTCGTTGCGGCGAAAGGTATAGAGGCGGTTGCGGCGATCGAGATCATAGACGGCGACGCTTCCGTCGGCATGGCTCGTCACCGCTCGACTGTTGCGCACTGAGAGCGATGTCGCAGTTCCAGCTTCGAGCGCGATTGTGCTTTGGAGGCTTCGCGTCTCGGCATTCCAGATTTTCATCGTCCGGTCGCTGCCCGTCGTGACGATCAAGCGGCCGTCGCCACTGAAGCTCAAGCCGTCAATCATCCCGTCATGGGCGCGAAATTCTGCCGCCGCCGCAATGCCGCGGTCTAAGGCACTCGCGTGAACCGAGCCAGTTGTCACGCTGGACGTTGTGATGCCAGCGGTCGCGACGCTCGACGGCGGCGGCCGAACCAATCGCGGAATTTCGTCTTGAAACACAAATCCTGCACTCGCGAATGCGACGGCGAGGATGACTTTGGTTTTCAGCTCGCGCGAAAGCCACCGCGCCCGCGCAACCGCCGGTGCCGGCCGCGATTTCGATCGCCCAAAAGATTTTCGTGCTGCACCGTCGATGGCCACCGTCGGTGCCGCCGGCTTCACCGTCTTGGCGCGCGGCGCGCGGGCATTCGCCTTCGTAGCCGTGACTTTAGGGGCGACAGGCGTCGGCCCAGCAGCCTCGATAACAATGCGCGACGGTTTCAGCGCCTCGACGAAGTCGAGCAATCCACCGGCCGGCCCCGGAACGTCGGGCGGCGGCGGTACGCGCGCTTCATTGAGGGCGGCCGCGAGGCCTCGGCGTGCAGTCTGCGTTGGGCGTTTGCCTTGAGCATGGCCGCGAATCCGATCAACGACGCCGGGCTTTTTGGGTGAAGGTGCAAGCAGCGCCCCGCGCCACGCCGCAATCGATTGTGGCCGCTGATCGATGCCGAGTGCTAACCCCTTTTCGATCGCGTCGAGAAAGGTTGGACGATAGGAACTGAGCGCGGCTTCATGCGCTGGGATCATCTCGTCCTTCAGCATCCGCGACGGCGAATCCGGCGGCCGTTTACCCGTCACCGCGTGATAGAGCGTCGCTGCGAGTGCGTAGATATCGGTCCATGGGCCCTGCTGCTTGCTCGTCTCAGCGTACTGTTCATAGGGACTGTACCCGGGCTTCACGAGCGCCGAGACGGTTTTGGTTTTGGAATGGGCGGCGATATCACTTCGCGCTGCGCCAAAGTCGATCAGCACCGGGTCACCGGCACGGCGGATGATGATGTTATCGGGCGCAACGTCGCGATGCAGAAATTCTGCCTTGTGGATCGTCTCGAGCGCATCGAGCAGCGGCGCGATGATCGCGTCGAGCTCTTTTTGGCGCGGCGCCCGCTTCAGGCCCTTCAGCCACGATTTGAGGCTTTGCCCTTCCTCGAAGTGCAGCACCATGTAGGCGGTGTTATTGGCTCTGAACGTGCGATAGACGCGCACGATGTTGCTATGATTGAACTTCGCCAGCGTCTGCGCTTCTTCGATGAACCGCTCGAGGCCCCACGTGTAATCCGCTGAACAATTCTCCGACCGCGGCGTCGCGCTGCCATCGAGCGTGCGCGACGCAAAATCGCTTGGAAAATATTCTTTGATGCTGACTTTTCGCGATAAATCGATTTCGTCAGCGAGATACGTCACGCCGAAGCCGCCAGCGCCGAGCACGCGGTCAATCCTGTAGTCACCTGCCAACTCTGTGCCACCCGGAAGGGCGATCAGATGAGTCATGGTCTATGGTCTACGTGGCTTGGCGCCCAAACGGGCGCGAGTGAAGAAAACATTACCGCCCGTTGTCGCTGCTTCGCTGATTTGCCGCAAGAATGTGGCGCGCGAAAGAGCAATGAACCGTGGATGAACAAATCCTCAAGCTGTCTTTTTCCAGCCATGTTGCCGCCGCCATCAGCACGCCAAATCCTCAAAGCGGGAATTTATTAGCGCCAACTCTCATGCGCGCCGGCATTTGCGGATCTGATAGGCGAACTCATGGTGATGCAACGAACCGCAATCATCCTGTCCACATGTTGCGTACCGATGGCGCCGTCGTTTTTTTTCACGGCCCAGGGAATATCAACCGCATCAACGAGCTGAGGCCGGTCTCGGGGCCGCGCGCGCTCGATCTAACGCAACTACACAAATCAACAAAAAACGGAGACGCAAATGTTTGGCGAGCGGGCACACAAGGTGAGTATTGATGGCGTTCAGGTGGCCAAGGCGGAAAAGGCAGCTAGCGGTTTTCTTGGGTCACTCAAGGAAGCTCTTCTCGCGGCCGGGCGTGATGAAATGCCATCAGCACCGGTGCGCGACGTGGTGCCGGTCGCAGCCGTGGCTCTGACGCCGGTGAGCGATAGGCCAGTCGTGGCCGCCACGTTGCCGATTGTGAGCTCTTTGGCGCTCAATGAAGTGAGCCCGAGCGCCGAAGAAGTCGCGCGGCGTGCACGGCGGCCCGCGGCCGGTGATGGTCCATCGGATGTTCGGCTTGAGATGGACGACGCGGTGCCGACCACCCGTGTCCTGCGCGATGCGCGCAAAGCCACCGCTGTCCCCGCGCGAACCCAGCTCGTGCGCGGCCGCAAAGCCATCGAACGCAGCACGTTTGCCCATGATCCAGTGGTTGGCTTTCTCGTCGTCGTGGGCGGGCCGGGGCTTGGCTCTTTCCGGCCAATCTTCGAGGGCAACAACACGCTTGGACGCAGCGCCCAAAACCGCGTGGCCCTCGATTTCGGTGATGATACGATCTCGTCTGAGGCTCAAGCCTACATTCGCTACGATAGCAACGATCGCTCGTTCCTGTTTGTGCCAAACCTTGCTAAGACGAATGTCGTATCGGTGAACGATAAAAAACCCACGGGCGCGGTCGAATTGAAGCCGATGGATGTCATAACCTTGGGCCGTACCCAAGTAGCGTTTGTGGCGTTTTGCGGTAGTGAATTCGATTGGTCCGAGATATCCGAAACCTAGCTTTGATGCTTCGATTTGAATGCGCCGTCGCAGCAACTCAGGGCGCGCGCAATTATCAAGAGGACAGCGCCGCCTTTTGGCCGGGCGGCGATGATCCGTTTGTAAACGCGATCGTTGAAGGCCGTCCTCCGGACGGCGGCGGCTTCGCGATTCTAGCCGACGGCATGGGCGGGCACGCGGGCGGCGCACTTGCAAGCCGCATCGTCTGCGAAAACTTTCTTGCTCGAGCCGCTGAGGGTGATTTACAGCTGCGGGACCGCTTGCTTGCGTCTCTCAAAGCAGCGAACGCCGCCATCTCAGCCAAGGTCGCGCAAAATCCTGTGCTGTCGGGCATGGGCTCGACGTTGATCGGCGCATCCTTCAGCGGCGAAGGCTTGCAATGGGTCAGCGTCGGCGACAGTCCCCTCTACTTTTTCCGCCGCGGTGAAGTCGCCGTTCTCAATGAAGATCATTCGTTGGCTCCCGAACTCGACCGCCTAGTCGCCGAAGGCCAAATGACGGTCGAGGAAGCGCAACGCGATTCCCGCCGCCATATGTTGCGTTCGGCCGTGACCGGCGATGACCTCGATTTGATCGACCTTCCGCACTCGCCGGTCCACCTCGAAGCCGGCGACTACGTCGTATTGGCCAGCGACGGCGTCGGCACTTTGGAATTGCCTGAAATCGCGCGCGTTATCCAAGGCTATGCCGCAGACGGCGCAACCGCCGTCGCCAAGGCTCTGATCCGGGCTGTCGACGCCGTCCGCGAACCTCACCAGGACAACGCAACCGTGCTTGTCGTCGCTGTACGCAATGGATCTCCGGCAAGCTAGTTGCTATCATCCACGCATTGAGCTTGGTTTTTCTTGCCGAATTGCGTCGTCGCGTAGAGTACCGCCAGAAGCAGCGCCAATGTAATTAGCGACGCATATTCCCTTGGCAGGTTCAATCCGCCGTCGGCAATCGGTTTTGTCAATAAATCGCCAAACGTCGCGCCGAACGGCCGCGTAAAAATAAAGGCGACCCAGAACAGAAAGACGTCGTTCAGTCGACTGAAGTAATGCAGCGCGGCAACGACCAGAATCACGCCCGCAGTCACCAGCGCGCCTTGAACAAAAGTCAGTCCCACATTATCGACGAGAAAATCACCAAACGCGGTTCCGAGGCTGTTCGAAAATAGGACCGCGAGCCAGAACATAATCTCTTTGTCCCTGGCAACGGCCGCACTTACGTCATCCACTACACGCCCACCGCGGTCACGTTGACTGATCCTGTGGCGCCG
>JANOCZ010000319.1:0-1820 GCA_031412455.1 Hyphomicrobium sp.
GCCGGCGGCTCCCAACTTAAAAGCGGGTCCAATGCCGGCGCGCAGTTACCTTCAGGTGTTGGCGTGATGGAGAAACCTGAGCCAGAAATACCGCCAACAGCGCAGTTTTGAGTCGAACTGGCAGAGCCCGATCCGTTCAGGTCGAAAGATGTGCCGCTGGTGGCATTAGACCAGATGGAACAGTCGATCGCGGTGACCGAGCCAGCAAGCGAGAAGTCGATTCCGATCGGCGCATTGGGGTCTAGGGCTATGATGCAGGGACGCGCTCCTGGCGATGTCACGGCCTCTGATGCGACGAGTATTTGCGGGCGCTGGAAACCGAGGGCGGATGCAAGATAGGTGCTTCCATACTCTGAAAGTGTCACAGAAACAGACCGCGCAGTTGTGACGACTGTGGGCGACGTGGAAGATGACGTTTTAGAGGCTATAAAGGCTTGGGCAGCCGCCTTCGCGTCGTTTTCAGACGCCAGGGCAGCAAGCAGGCGCGCACCTGCAAGCGCGGCGGAATCAGCCGTTGCCTGCATGTCGGATTTACGATCTATCCACTTGCTGTAGTCGATTGCCAGCGCTGCAGCACCGAACAGGACGGTGCTCATGAGGGCAAATAAGATCGTTGTTGAGCCACGCGCTTCGTGCACGAACAATCTTAAGGTGTGGCTCAAGTTCGAATAGATACGCATCGGATGGTGCATCCTGAATTCCTCGAACATCGGGTATGGATGGCGGTTGCTAAGAAAGCGTTATTTTGTCGCTGAATGCGGATTAGACGTACAAATCGCGATGAATAATTCGTGTATTCCTCTTCGATCCGACGAAGGACATTTGTCGCGCAGAGTGAGACGGACAAGTTACGGCGGGGTTTGCGCTTATTAACTCTTATGAGTAAGTGCGTGCTGTGGGGGCAGGCACGGCGCTGCCAAACCGTCGGGATGTTCGTTCTGCCGAGTTTCGAGTTAACGGATCGGTTGTTCAAAATTAGAAGGTTATGACCAAGCTCACTCATAAATTCTGTGTCGCGCCGATGATGGATTGGACGGACCGGCATTGCCGCGTGTTCCACCGGCTGCTGACGCGGCACGCGCTCCTCTATACCGAGATGCTGACGGCGGAGGCGATTTTGCGCGGCGACCGGCAGCGGTTGCTTCAGTTCTCCGCGGTCGAGCATCCAGTGGCGTTGCAGCTTGGTGGATCGGACGCGGCGAAACTCGCTGACGCGGCCGAGATCGGCGCTGCGTTCGGATATGATGAAATCAATCTCAATGTCGGGTGTCCGTCGGACCGGGTGCAGGAGGGCAGATTCGGCGCGTGTCTGATGGCTGAGCCGTCGCTCGTCGCTCAGTGCGTTACGGCGATGCGGAACCGCGTTGCGATCCCTGTCACCGTTAAGTGCCGCATCGGCATCGACGACCAGGACGAGGAACGCGACTTCCAGACTTTCATCGATACGGTGGCGGCGGCGGGTTGTGAAACGTTTATCGTGCACGCCCGCAAGGCTTGGCTCAAAGGGCTGTCGCCGAAAGAAAACCGTGAAATCCCGCCGCTCGATCATGCGCGCGTCTACCGGCTCAAGGCGGCTAGGCCAGGTCTGCAGATCATCATCAATGGCGGTATCGAGACGCTCGAGGCGTGTGATGCGCATTTGCAGCACGTCGATGGCGTGATGCTCGGGCGGGCGGCTTATCACGATCCGGCAATCTTGGGCGAAGTGGACAAGCGCTACTTCGATGCGAATGCAGACAGTCCGACGCGCGCCGAGGCGTTGCGGGGGCTGGTCGCTTATGCCGAGGCGCACATCGCGGCGGGCGGGCGGCTGTCGAATA
>JANOCZ010000320.1:0-6321 GCA_031412455.1 Hyphomicrobium sp.
CGTCGTTCAACCCGCACGCTTGATCCACGTATAGCCAGCGTCGTCGAAAGGATGCACCGCTGTTATGACGATCTTGCCCCGGTCGCCCACGTTGCGTCCTCAGCCGGTCTTTCCGCGTCGCGGTTCCAGCACGTCTTTACGCAAGAGGTCGGCGTACCGTATCGACGATACCGGTCCTGGCATCGGTTGCGCGCGGCGAGCCGCGACGTGGTCGCTGGAAGCAATTTTACCACGGCAGCCCACGCCGCAGGGTTTAGCGATCAGGCTCACTTCGCGCACAATTTCCGCCGCACCTTTGGCGCGCCCGCGTCGCGAAGTTTGTTTAAGGTTCGGGTCTAGTCTCTAGCACAAATTGCTTTCACTTCAGTTCATGTCCTACCTTTCGGGAAGAGTGCTATTACGGCGTGCACCCATGCTCGGAGCGCAAAATGACGAACCTTTTGTCAGTTGATTGGTCGAACATACCCGCCCCTACCGATGACGGTGCTGCAAAGCACCTGGTCGGAACGCATCTGCCGTCAATTCCACTAGCAGCGACCAACGGACGATCAATTGACTTGGCGAGCCTAACGGGAACAATCGTCGTCTATGCCTACCCGCTGACGGGCAGACCCGATGTCCCGCTTCCGGACGGATGGGATTTGATTCCCGGCGCACGGGGATGCACTCCCCAATCTTGTGCGTTTCGTGATCATTTCGCCGAGCTGCACGAACTCGGCGCGGCTGAGCTTTTTGGCTTATCGACCCAACGGTCAGCCTACCAGAAAGAGGCTGCCGAGCGACTTCATCTGCCGTTCGCGCTGCTATCCGACAACAGCTTCGAGCTTACGGACGTACTTCAGTTGCCGACGTTCGAGACTTCTGGAATGCGTTTACTCAAGCGGCTGACTATGGTCATTCTAGATAGCAAGATTGTCCATGTTTTCTACCCGGTGTTCCCCCCGGATAGCAGCACCACAGATGTTATCGACTGGCTTAGAGCCCAGAGGGCTAATTCGTCCGGTAGGGGTCCACGATCTCCCGTCGCCAGATTGTAGGTGCGGGATCGCTTCACCAATTAGGTGACTACATTCTTCCCGAGCTGCGGTACACTGAAAGACGAGCTATCCACCGTTGCAACGCTAGCCCTCCGCTGGGCTTTTAATCGAGCACAAGTCTGGCTTGTTCCGGCTTATGACCTGGCATCGTCAACGTAACGACAATGATCGTCCCTTTGGACGCCTTGAACGCACCAACACCCTTGAGAGCGTTCGAAGGGTCGGCCGTCAAAATAACGTCTTCTTTCTTGCCGTTGGAAAGAACCGCGGCGGTCGCTTTAGCATCCTTGATGACTTCAGGCTTGCCGTCTTCGCCGCTGACATGAACTTCCAGAACCCCATCCTTGGCAACGATTTCCAAGTGATGGTGACTGCTTTCCACGATTTTACCACCGTGCGTACCGCTATGTTCGTGCTTTTGGCTATGGTCGGTCTTCTCAGCCGCAACGGCCGGCGAAAGAGCAAGTGCCATTGCGAGCAGTGCCGCCGATAGGAGGGTCGTTTGTGGGTTTGACATCGTCGTAGTCTCCTTGAGTAAGTTGCAACTAGAAAGCTTCGGCATGCATTTTCTCGCCCTCGATCGATACCAATCGTTCGAGGGGCTTCTGGCCGTATAAGAGGAAGAGAACCGGTGTCAAAAATGCGTCGAGCAGCGTCGCCGACACGAGGCCTCCGAAAATAGTCACGGCGACAGGGTTCAAGATTTCTTTGCCAGGCTCGTCCGCGCCGATCATCAGCGGCAACAGTGCAATACTGGCGGCCAGCGCCGTCATCAAGACGGGAGTTAGTCGCTCAAGTGTTCCGCGAACGATCATTTTGCGGCTGAACGTTTCACCTTCAAACAGCACGAGATTTATGTAATGGCTGATTTTCAGAATACCATTGCGCGTCGCGATGCCAGCGAGCGTGATGAACCCAATGGCGCTTGCAACGGAGAATGTCTGCCCAGCAAGCCACAATGCTGCAACGCTGCCGATCAGCGCGAGTGGCACGTTACCCATAATGATCAACGCAAGCACGCCCGACTGGTACCGCGTATAGAGAACCACAAAGATCAATGCGAGCGAGACCAGTGATAGCCCGGCGATCAATTGCGACGCTTCCTCTTGAGCCTGGAACTGCCCTTCCAAACTGGTGAAATAGCCTTGAGGAAATTTTGCTGCGGCCACTTCGCGGCGGATATCTTCGACAATGCGCGCAAGGTCCGAACCATCGGTATTGGCCAGTACTGCGATGCGCCGCCGGCTGTTCTCACGCAGGATCTGATTGGGGCCATCGGTTTCGACAACCTCGGCCACCGAACTCAGCGGTATGCGCCCGGCAGGGCTTTCGAGCAGCATTTCGCCCAAGGCACGGGTGCTGCGGTCTTCGTCACTCAGCCGCAGGACCACGTCAAAGCGTTTTGACTGATCCACGATTTGCGACACAACGCGGCCATTAGACAACGTTTCCAACGCCGAGGTGATGTCGTTGGGGTTGAGCCCGTAACGCTTGGCCTTGTCGTAGTCGACGCGCACCTGCAATTGCGGAATGCGCACCTGCTTCTCAGTTTGCAGATCGGTGATGCCGCGCACGGTCTTAAGCCGGGTTTCGAGTTCGGCAGCCAGACTGCGCAAAGTATCGTAATCATCGCCGTAGATCTTAAGGGCGATCTGAGCACGCACGCCAGACAACATATGATCCAAACGATGCGCGATCGGCTGACCAACTGCAACGCTCGCGGGCAAGACTGTCAGCCGGTCGCGAATATCCGCCATAATGGTCTCTCGGCTGCGAGATGATGTCCGGAAATCAACATCGAGTTCGCTGTTGTGAACGCCCTCGGCATGCTCGTCGAGTTCGGCGCGGCCGGTTCTGCGGCCCACCGATTTGACTTCTGGCACCTTGGCGACAATCGTCTCAGCTAGGCGTCCGATGCGATCGGACTCAGCAAGACTGATGCCTGGTTGCAGTATCACGCTAACAACAGCTGTGCCTTCGTTGAAGCTCGGCAGAAACGCGCGCGGCAACATCGCGCCTGCCGCTGCGGCTGCAATCACCGCTAGTGCCGGTAATCCAATAATAAACGCCGGGCGATCAAAGCACCACTCAAGCCCGCGCTTCTGCCAACGCTTGAGAGTGCGAACTAACATTGTTTCGTGCTCGGCGAGATGCTTCATGCGCGGCAATAGCCAGTAGGCGAGAACCGGCGTCAACGTCATGGAGACCAGCAAGCTCGCGAGAATGGAAACAATAAAAGCGATGCCAAGAGGCGTGAATAGCCGCCCTTCGATTCCCGAAAGCGCAAAGAGCGGCAAAAATACCATAACAATGATGACGGTCGCATACAAAATGCCAGAGCGAACTTCAATCGACGCCGAGGCGACCACTTCGACCAGGCTGCGACGGTCACGACCTGCCGAAGCGCGGTGTTGGCCAAGACGGCGATAGATGTTTTCAACGTCGACTACAGCGTCGTCAACGAGCGCACCAATCGCAATCGCCAGCCCGCCAAGCGTCATCGTGTTGATGGAAAGGCCCATCAACTGAAACACTATGACAGTCGTTAAGACCGATAACGGAATGGCAATCAGCGAAATCACAGTCGTTTGCCAATTGAGCAAGAAAGCAAACAAGACAATGGCAACCACGACGAGTGCCTCGATGAGTACCCGCTTGACGTTGTCTATCGACGTCTCGATGAAGGTCGCTTGCCGGAACTGTATATCGGTTACCCGCACGCCGTCCGGCATCACGCGCTGAAGGCCAGGCAGCATTGCTTCGATCTGTTGAGTAATCTTGACCGTATCGGCGTTCGGCTGCTTCTGCACCGCTAAGATCACCGCAGGCTTGGCGTTAAACCCAGCATCGCCGCGCTTCGTGCGCGCGGCGTAGTCGACGTTTGCGACCTGGCTCAACGAGACAACCTGGCCGTCGCGATAGGCGACGACGAGGTTTTTTAAATCCTCGATCTTGGTGGTTCGCGCGATGTTGCGGATCAGGTATTCGCGGGCTTTGAGATCAACGAAACCGCCGCCTGTGTTGGCACCGAATTTCTGAATCGCTTTCTCAACAGCGTCAAAACCAATATTCAGCGTCGCCATTTTTCGCGGATCTGGGATGACACGATATTGGCGCACCTCACCGCCGATTGGAATGACTTGTGAAACACCCGCGACGGTGAGCAACTGAGGGCGCACCGTGAAGTCCGCGAGCTCACGCAGCACCATCGGATTAGCTGTCTCGCTTGACATGGCAATCAGCATAATTTCGCCCATGATCGACGAAATCGGACCCATTTGAGCGGCGACGTTCGCCGGCAATTGTTCGCGGACAAGCTGCAGGCGCTCGGACACCTGCTGGCGGGCGCGATAAATTTCCGTCGACCAGTCAAACTCGATGTACACGATCGAGAGACCAACGCCGGACACCGACCGCACTCGCGTCACGCCGGGCATGCCATTCATGGCGGTTTCAATTGGGAAAGTGACGAGGAGCTCGACCTCCTCAGGTGCCAAGCCTTCGGCTTCAGATATCAATGTTACCGTTGGCCGGTTGAGATCCGGAAACACGTCGACCGGCAGAGATTTAAGCGTCATCAGGCCGTAGAACATGATGACGACAGCGCCGATAAGGACGAACAAGCGATTGGCCAGACTGCCGCGAACTATGGCATTAAACATTTGGGTTCTTGCCTCAGCGGATCTGATTAAGGAGCTCGGCACCGCCGATTACGACCCGCGCGCCAGCGTCGATGCCAGCCATCACCAGCGTTCGCGACCCATCGAGCGGTGCTGTGCGAACCGCGACCGGCTTAAACTGCTCGGCCGAGACCTTCACCCAAACTTGCGGCAACCCGTTGAGGCCTCGAACGATGGCAGCGTCGGGCAACACAAACCCTTTAACGGCCTCAGGCGTTTGCACCAAAACTTTGACCGGCGCCCCGATTGTGAGACCAACATGGGAATCTTCGATGCGAAACAAAAAAGGTTGCGATTGTTGCCGCAGGGTCGGCGCCCGGCCCACATAAGAGAGTTTTACGGCGTGCCCCTCCGCATCGACCGCATTGGCCAGTGCGATATCTCTGTCGCTGTGGATATCGCTGCCGATGCCCTCGACCCATAGGCGCTTGGGATCGACGATTTCAAACAGCGTGTCGCGCGCGGTCACGACTTGACCGGCACGCACATTAGCGAGCGAAATAATGCCGCCGACAGGCGCTTTAAGCGCAACTTTTTCAACCCCCTTGGGTGCCAGCACGCGCTTCTGCTCCCGGAGCGCATCGCGTTCCGCTTTGGTGTCGTCGATTTCGCGCTGCGCCACGACGCCTGCAATGCGCGTCAGCCGGGCGAGTTTTTGCTCAGCAATAATGAGCTTGCCGTCAACCTCGGCTCGCAACTGTTGCATCGTCCCGAGATCAGCCAGCGGTATGGTTGGCAATAGTAGAGCGAGGACTTCGCCTGCTTCAACTTTTTGCCCCGCATATGAAATGCCACGCTCGCTGACTTCGATTTGCCCGTCCATCGGTGCCTGCACCTGCCCGAATGCGGAAGGGTCAGAGACGATTGTGCCCATCAGCTCCCGGGTGAGCGCGCTGGTTTCTTGAACAGCTGGACGTGTTCGCACCTCCAAGAGCCGTTGCGAAGGCTTCGGCACCCATACGCTGCCATCAGGCAGTTTGCGCGGGGCGTTGCCTGTTTCACCCGCGACGGGTTCGTGCCCGCCATCGCCGTGATCGTGACCAGGGCCAGCGAATGCCGACGATGCCAGAAGCGTCCCGGCAAGCACTGTAATAAGAATCACTCCCGCGGCGGTTTTCAGCCTATGGTTGACGTCAGCCCGATCAGCTGGCTCTTCCGCATTGTCGCTTTGGGGTATGAGCTTCACGCGGCGCGGTCTCAGTGCAACCGCAATGAAAAAACCCAGTGCCAGTAAACCTAAAATGGCAGCCCAAACGTCAGTTCTCGCCAACAGCTCTGCCGACGAGGCCGTCTTGGGTAACGCTTCAGCGCCAGGGTCCGGAATGTTCAACGTGCCGTTCAGCAAGTCAGCAGTTTCGCCAGCGGTCACACTGAACAACAGCGCCTTTGCGCCGGGCATATCAATCCAATCGGCCTCGAGTTCATAGGTTCCGGGAGCCACGCGTTTCGCGAGTACAGCAGGAATGCCATCTCCAGTGATTTCGATTGTGGCGCCGTCGATAGGCTCGTTCGTATCGAGTCTATCAAGGTAGATTATCAGTTTATGGCCTTCGGCCACTGCGACGAGCTCCACCTCTGAGCCCGCGCTTTCGATACGCGGGATA
>JANOCZ010000321.1:0-5134 GCA_031412455.1 Hyphomicrobium sp.
CGATAGCGAGGCGTTCCACGTGTTCTGGATCATGTCGTAGTCGTAGCTCGATATCCGCTCTTGATATTGCGCGCTATCGACAACTCGAACGCGTGCCCTGATGCCGAGCGGCTCGAGCGCCCGCGCATAGCTCAGCAGCAACGCTTCCTGCGCGTTGTTGTTGGCTAAGATCTCAAAACTCAGCGGCACCCCGGTCGTCTCGTTGACGAGTTTGCCGACCCGCAAAACATACCCTGCCTCCGCCAGTTTCGCGAACGCCAGCCGCTGCACCGCCCGGTTCTGACCGCTGCCGTCGCTGACCGGAAAGACGTGCGAGCCGTCGAAAAATTCAGGCCGCACCGCGCCGGGATAGGGTGCTAGCAGTGCACGTTCGGTCTCGTCTGCAGGCTTGCCAGCAGACGACAAATACGAGCGCTCGAAATAACTCTGCGTTCGCCGGAACAGCCCGTTGTAAAGCGTCCGATTGATCGTCTCGAAATCGAGCAGCATGATCAGCGCCTGGCGCACACGGGCATCGGCAAACACCGCGCGCCGAGTGTTGAAGACCAGCGCCGTCATCCCCGCTGGAATGCCGATGTCGAATTGCTTTTTTAAAACCCGGCCGTCGCGTACCGGCTCGATATCGTAGGCATCTGCCCAGCGGCCAGGGTCTTCCTCGAGCCGCAGATCGATCGCTCCACGCTTGAAGGCTTCGATCATGACCGAGCTGTCGCGAAAATATTCAAAGCGCAACTCGGCGAAATTGAAGCGTCCACGGTTGACGGCGAGATCACGGCCCCAATAATTCGCGTTGCGCGCGTAGCTGATGGATCGCCCAGCATCGACGCGCGCGACAGTGTACGGCCCCGACCCGATCAGCGGCATCATCGAGGTCTTGTCGAACGCTTCAGGATCGACCGAATGCCGCGCGAATACCGGCATCAGCCCAAGTATCAGAGGCAGCTCGCGATCGGCCGCGTCCGCGAACGTAAATCGCACGGAGCGATCCGAAAGTTTTTCCGCCTTCGTCACCTTGGCGAAATACGTCCGGTGATTGGGGCGCCCTTTGGTTTTTAAAAGCTCAAACGAACTCAGTACATCGTCGGGCGTGACCGGCGTCTCATCGGAAAATTTCGCCGCCGGATTAAGATTGAACGTGACGGCGGTCCCATCGCCGGCAACGTCGATCGTCTCGGCGAGAAGTCCATAAAGCGTGAACGGCTCATCGAGCCCGCGCGCCATTAAGCCTTCGACTGCAAAATCACGCACGCCGGCAGCTGGCGTGCCTTGCACGATCATGGGGTTCAAGCTGTCGAACGAACCGAGCACGCCAAGCGTGACCCGTCCACCCTTGGGAGCGTCCGGATTGACGTAGGGAAATTGCGCAAACCCAGCACTCAAAGCCGGCTCCCCGTGCAGGGCGATCGACGGCCGCGGCTCGGCCAGCGCCGCGACCGGCATGACCACGGCGACAATCATCGCCGCGCCAAACCGGCTCCACTTGCCGGAAGTTCGAAGGTCCAATGTCATGAAAGGTGCTGTAATAATTTGTGGTAGCTTCGCTGGAGGATTGAAGGGCTCAGGTTTGAGGACAGCCATAAAGGCGAGGTGTGGCAGCGCTTGGACTCCACCATGACCTCGCTGCGCCGGTCACCCGGCGGCTCTGCGCATATATCATGGGCGAAGATGCGAACAGCTTGTCACAGTGGCGCTGCGGCCACGACGAACAAATGAGCGGTATACCCCCAGAAGTTGGTGCCCGCTGGCCACGGGATTGCCGTAATCCGAGCCTTACTCCCGCATCGGAACGGCGCCAGGGCGCCCGGACAAGCAAGCGCGGAAAGCGCCGGGCAAGCGCAGAGCGCGCAGCGTCGAGAGGGGCAGAGCTGGCAAATCCGGCTCCCAACACGAGGATTTTTAGCTTCATGAGAAACCCAGTTATCCGCGTAAGCGGTACGTATCTGTTATCAGCCGCGGCTTTGACCGCCATGGTCTGGACTGCGCCGGCTCTGGCCCAGAAGGCCGCTGATCCAAAGCCAGCTGCGCCAGCAGCTGCAGCCCCGGCGGCTCCCGCCGCCCCGGCCGCCACCGCAGCTCCCGCGGCTAAGCCCGCTGCACCTGCCGCTGCCGCGCCAGCCGCCGCCGCCGCTCCAGCTGGCAAAGCCCAGCCGTCGCCGACCGTCAACGAAGCCAATAAGACGGCGTGGGTCAAGCTCTGCGAAAAAGCGCCGCTGGTGAAAAAAGATAAAGACGGCAAAGACGTCAAAGAAGAAAAGAACCTTTGCCTGACGCATCATGAGCGCCTCGATGGCAATACAGGCATGGTGCTGGTCTCGGCAGCCATTCGCCAAATCGAAGGCCAGGACAAACAGTCCTTGATGATCATGGTCCCGCTCGGCATGGCGATCCCGCAGGGCGTTCGCACGGCGATCTACACCAAGGAGCAGTGGGCCTCCGTTCAGAAGAACGAGAAGATCGACGAAAAATCGCTCAAGATCATTGAGCTGAAATACGCCCTGTGCCACCCGGCCGGCTGCACTGCCGAGACCGAAGCCAGCAAGGAAATTCTCGATCAGATGGCGGCCGGTGGCGGCATGCTCGTGCTCGCCGTCAACGCCGCCGCTCAGCCGGTGCCGTTCCCGGTTCCCCTCGATGGCTATAACGAAGCCATGGCCGGCAAACCGATCGACAACGTCGAATACGGCAAGGCCCGCGCCCAGCTGATGAAGAGCATCCGCGAGCGTCAGGTTCAGATGGCCGAGAAGTTCAAGGCCGACCAGCTGAAGAACATCCCGACCGACGGCCCAGGCGCCCCACCGACGAAGACAGCGCCAGCCACCACGGGTTCGACAGACGGCAAGGCGCCAGCCGCCAAACCGGCTGAGAAGAAGTAACGCGCGTTCGAAACTGTCCCATGACCTCGAACCGCCCCGATTAACCTCGGGGCGGTTTTTTTTGGCCTGCAAGCGGATCCTGTTTTGCAGACATTCCAAATCCGGCTAGGCTTTGGTCATGAGCAGAGCCTTTGTCAAAGAACCCGACGGGTCGGAAGCCGAAGATTTTCCCGATAGGCTGGTCTCCGATCACCCTAACCTCGTGACCGCGCGCGGCTTTGAGCGGATCGAAACCGAAGTCACAAACGCATCAGCCGCGCATGCAACTGCTGTCGGCGGCGGCGATCGCGGCGAAATCGCCAAGGCTCTGCGCGACCTGCGTTATTGGACTGCGCGGCGCTCTACGGCCGAACTGATGCCGGCCCCAACGAATGCGACGACCGTGCAGTTTGGCTCGACCGTCACCGTTCTGCGCGACGACGGCCGCCGCCACACGTACCAGATTGTCGGCGAAGACGAGGCCGACCCATCCGCCGGCTCGATCTCGTATGTTTCGCCGCTGGCCCAGGCCATGCTCGGAAAATCGGTCGGCGACAGCGTTGCGGCCGGCAAAGGCGAAGCGGAAATAACGAAGATAACTTGATCATCCGGACACGCCCAACTTGACACGTCCGTGATGCGTCACCAGATTGCGGCGTCGGCCGTGCGCACCGTCGCTGGGGCAATTCTGCAACGTACTGGTCATGACCCCTTGAGCCTGCATTCGCGCTCGGTCAGCCGCACCAATTCGAAAGGCACGTGATGTTTCCACTTTCCACAATGTTGAGATCGTTCATCAGGGCTGGAACGCTGACCGTCATCGATGCCGAGGGCAAGACCCACGTCTTCGGGAAGGGCGCTAAGACGACCACGGGCGACATCGCGCCGAACGTGACGATGAAGCTGACTGACCCGAAGCTCTACAAAACTCTATTTTTCAATCCTGAGCTGCACGCAGGCGAAGCCTACATGGATGGCCGCATGAGCTTTCCAGGCTCAAGCCTGCGCGATTTTCTGACCCTGTTTTCAATGAACCGAAGGGCCTTGCGCGCCCATCCGATGCAGAAGGTGCTCCAAGGCGCCTCGCGCGGCATGAAACGTTTTCAGCAATACAATCCAGTCGGCAAGGCGCAGTCGAACGTCGCCCACCACTACGACATCGGCAACGAATTCTATGAGCTGTTCCTCGACGCGGGCATGTTCTACTCGTGCGCCTACTTCCGCAACGACAACGACACGCTCGAAGCCGCGCAGATCAATAAGTGCCGGTTGATCGCCGCGAAGCTTCGGTTGAAGCCCGGCATGAAGGTGCTCGACATCGGCTCGGGCTGGGGCGGACTGGCGATGTATCTGGCTAAAATCGCCGACGTCGAAGTGCTGGGTTGCACGCTGTCGGTCGAACAGCACGCGCTGGCCGAAAAACGCGCCAAGGACGCCGGCCTCGCGGGCCGCGTGCGGTTCGAACTCATCGACTACCGTAAACTCAATCGCAAATTCGATCGCATCGTCTCAGTCGGCATGTTCGAGCACGTCGGCGTTTCCCACTACGGCGAGTTCTTCAAAAAGGTGAATGAACTGCTGACCGACGACGGCGTCATGCTGCTCCACTCGATCGGCAAGATGAGCCCGCCCGGCACCGCCAGTCCGTGGTTGCGCAAGTATATCTTCCCAGGCGCCTATTCACCCGCGCTGTCGGAAGTCTTCCCCGCGACCGAAAGCAATCAGCTGTGGGTGACGGACGTCGAATTCCTGCGCATTCACTACGCGACGACGCTCAAACATTGGCACCAGCGTTTCGAGGCGAACCGCGCCAAGGTTGCCGCCATGTACGACGAGCGCTTTTGCCGGATGTGGGAATTCTACCTGATCAGCGCCGAAATGATGTTCCGCACCGGCGCCCAGGAAGTCTTCCACATGCAGCTCTCCAAGACGCGCGACGCGAGCCCGATCGTCCGCGACTACATCATCGACGATCAGCGCCAGCTTTTGGATCAGGAAAAAAAGCTACAGCCAGCCTCGTAAATTGGCGTGACCGGGCCACATTTAGACGGCTATAAACACTCCGGGCGCTACAACTAGACATTGGTTTAGGGGGCAAATGCACAGGCCGTTCCTTATGGTCTTGACGGCTCTCGTGACAGTATCCGCGAGCTGCATTGGTGCCGTCGCCGAACCCGCCAAGAAGTCCAACAGATCTGCGCCGAAGCCGACCCTGGGCGAACTCGAGCAACCCATGCAGGTCAGCCTTGTGCGCAGCTCTGCGGCCGGCTGCGAACCTCACT
>JANOCZ010000322.1:0-3540 GCA_031412455.1 Hyphomicrobium sp.
AGCGAGGTCTTCAGTTCGTTTTCGATTTGTGCGACCTGTGCGTCAACGGCGATGCGGGCTGAGATGCGATCGAGGAACGGCTGGGCGGCAGTCTGGGCCTTCGGCGACAACTGCTTTGATTCGCTCAGCACATCATTCAACCGGCCTTCTTTCAAAGCTGCTTCCATTCGCCCGGCGATGGCCTCGGCGCTCTTGTCATCGGGAGCGTAATCGGACTTGCGGACTCTGACGATCGATTTCGCGCCGGCGAGCAGCCGGTCGACGACGCCGCCTTGGGCCGGCTCTGTTTCCGCGTCGATCGCGGCGTTGGCGGTAGCGCGGAAGTCGCGGGTCAAGTCCGCTTTGGCTGGCACGCCGGCGTCTTTGAACTTGTCGAGGGCGGCGAGATCGAATTTACCGCCCGAGGCGCGTTGGACGGCTGAGAGTTCGTCTGAGTATTTCTGGCCGTTGTCGAGCGCGCGCTTCAAGTTCTGCAATTCGAGCGACAAAAGAATGCGTTCTGAATTGGCGCGCCGGTCGGCGTCGGCTTTGAGGAGGGTCTGAACGTTCTGTTCGAGCGCCGTCAATTTTTCGCCGACGGGCCGAACTGCGGCTTCGACGTCGGTCGGTTTGGCGGTCGTACCTTTCAGGGATTCCAGGGCCGATTTCAGCGATGCCGTTTCTTCTTGAGCTAGTTTCAACGTTGCGTTCAAGCGGTCGCTGTCGGCTTTAGTAGCCTGAAGGCGCTCCGTCACGACGACCGTTTCGCTCTTGACGCCGGCCAAATCGCGATCGAGGCGCTGGGTTCCAGATTTGGCGGCTTCGGCTGAGGCGGCAACCGACGCAACGCGGGCATCGACATCTTCCGACACGCCCTTGCGCAGCGCCGTTAGCTGAGTAGCAAGGCTCGTTTCCAGATCGGCCACCTTGCCCGTCAAGGCCGCGAGTTGTTCGAGCCGCCCGGCGGCCGGATCATTGGCGCCGGCGTCGGTCAGGGCTTTCAGTTTTTCTTCTAACGTCGAGACGCGCGCCAATTGTTCCGGCACACCGCTGTCGCCAGCCGAGGCCGCAAGTGCAGCTTTGGTTTCGGCCACGAGGCGGCTCTGGCTTTCGACCAGCGTCGGAATGCGTTCGTTGGATTTTTCCAACGCGGCGATCCGGTCGGTCAGTATGACCAGGTCTTGGCTATCCGGCTTCGCCGCGGCGTAATCTGGAGATTGAAGGCGTTGGCCGATCGCTGCTGGGTCACCGGCCACGCGCCACGCCGACCCGGGGACGCCGAGTTTTGGTAGAACCCATTCCGAGAGCGACAGCGCAAGCAAGCCGCCCAGGACGCCGGCAAATGCGTGTGAGAAAAAGCCGCCGCGCTTTTTGATGACGACGGTATCGGAGGGGGGTGTTCCGCGCGGGGGCTGCTGGCTCGACGTTGCTGAGGCGGATTTCGCCGGAGATGATGCCGATGCGGTGGCCGCGGCGGTTGCGGCCGATCCGGATTTGGTGTCCGCCGTCTGGGAAGCGGATGACGGGTCTGAGGTTTTCGAGGCATAGACAGAGGCTGGAGCGGGACGAGGTGCCGCCGTGGCGCCCGGCGCATCTGGTGATGCTGGAGCCGAACCCTTGCCCGTGCCGGAGGCGGTCGCGGTGGACGTGTAGGAATGAGAATTATCGGTCACAGGCGTGATCTTGATTTCCGTGCCTTTCAGGTCAAGCGTCGCGTAGGGACGTTTGGCTTGGTAGCTGCCTGCTTGGTCTGCGCTTTGGCTCCCAGAACGGCGATCTTTGTTGTCGTCTGCCATGCAAAATAACGCCTCAAACGTGATGACGAAGTAGGGATCAGCCCAGCTCACGGGGGGCAGGCGGGGCCGTGTCGCGTCGACAGCTTAGGGTCAGCATCGCGCGCCCTTCTCTTTAGCCGTTCTTACAGTTGGGTGCTAGACGATAAACCAATGCGATCAAGCCCTCGGCGGTAGGGCGATCCGCAGTTTCAATTCGTAAAGGCGCAAGCGCTTCAAGTTCGGCGGCAACCGTTTGCGAGAGGCAGATGTGCGTCATTTTCGTCAGATCGGGGCGAGGCTTTAGTGCGCTTACCAGTTCGCTCCAGGTTTGCGCGGTCCGGCGCGACATCAGGACGACGGCGTCGAACGCGCCGGCTGAGAGGGATGTGGCGACATCAGTATCGAGGCTCGCAGCGGCGATTGATCGATAGGCCCGGATTGCGCCAATATCGATTTCGATTGCTGTGAGTGGCGGCTTTAAGTCGAAGGCCAAATGATCACCGGCTAAATGGATCAAGCGCGCTTGAGAATCTTTAATGGTGTCGCCAATGACAGGGATGAGAGTGGCGGCGGTGCCATGTCCGGCTCTGACGTTTGCAAATCCGAGGGTCCGGGCGAGAGCCTCAGTCGCGGGGCCAACGACGAAAACGGGGAGCGCGAGAGCTTTTTGAAGGGCCGGTGAAGCAGCCAGGGCGCGCAAGCCATTGCGGCTCGTCGCGATGATCCCGGTGGCGCCGTCAAACACGTCAGCTGCAATTTCACAAATTTCGATCGTGAGGAGAGGCGCGACCGTGACCGCGCAGCCCAGAGCCGCGAGACGAGACTTCAAATCGTCGGCGTCGCCTTCGGGCCGGGTGATCAAAACGTGCATCAGGCGTTAGACCGCGTCAGGACGTCGGGACCGGCGTTGGCCAAAACGTCATCGGCTGCGGCTAAGCCGATTGCGACCGCGTCTGCGGGAGGTCCGGAGCGTTCGACCGCAAAGCTGTGGCGTCCGTCGGTCGAGAGCATCTGGCCGTTGAACAGCAGAGCCCCATTGACGAGCCGCGCGTGACCGGCGATCGGGGTGCGGCAGGAGCCTTCGAGTTTTGTCAGGAAGGCGCGTTCTGCGGTCACGGCGACGGCCGTCGCTGCATCGTTCAACGGCGCGATAACCTCGGCTGAGGCTTGATCTCCGGCGCGGATCTCGAGTGCGATGGCGCCTTGGGCGACGGCTGGCAACATCATTTCGATAGCGATCGGGGACGTGATCCGATCGGCCAGACCGAGCCGGTTTAAACCCGCGACGGCCAGCAGCGTGGCGTCGGCCACGCCGTCCTGGAGTTTTTTCAGGCGCGTCTGAACGTTGCCGCGAAAGCCGACGACGGACAGGTCTGGGCGAGCGTGGAGGAGTTGTGCCTGGCGGCGCAGGGATGATGTGCCGACAACGGCGCCGCGTGGCAGCTCGTCGAGGGATTTATATTTTAGCGAGATAAAGGCATCGCGCGGGTCTTCACGCGCGAGGACAGCGCCGATTATTAGGCCGCTCGGCAAAACGGTTTGCATGTCCTTCATCGAGTGGACGGCAACGTCGATCTCGTTTGCGGAAAGCGCCTCTTCGATCTCCTTGGTGAAAAGACCTTTGCCGCCGATGTCTGCGAGCGGCCGGTCGGTGATGCGGTCACCCGACGTTTTGATGACCGTGATTTCTATCGCATCGAGCGGCAGGCCGTGTGCTCGCGCGATGCGGTCGCGGACTTCGCGCGCCTGGGCCAGCGCCAGCGGCGAACCGCGCGTGCCGATGCGG
>JANOCZ010000323.1:0-2411 GCA_031412455.1 Hyphomicrobium sp.
TGGATCATTGGCTATCTTGTCTATCTGGAAGCGCTCTCCAGCAAGCCTGGCACTTATATGGTGCAGCCGATGTTTCCGGCGCTGGCGCTCGGTGTAGCGTTGCTGGTCGCGCGGATTGACGGTCGCGTGCCGTTGCCGAGATTGCATTTGATCCCGTGGCCGCCTCTTGCGGCGCTGTTTGCCGTGGCATTGTTTGCCGCTCCGTATGCGGCGCTGTGGGACGCTCCGCCCGTGTGGATTGCTCCGATCGTCATTGCGACAGCTGCGCTCTTTTACTGGAGTGCGCGCGAGGCACGGGCGGGTCGTCTGATGGGGTGGGCCGCGGCGGGCGTTGCCGGATTTGGCGTGTTTGCCGTCGGCTTGTTGGCCTTCTCTCTGCCGGCGATCGATAAGATATGGCCGGCGCGAGAGATGCAGCGGGCGCTGGCTGGCTGTCCGCCGACGAACGTCGGGGTGCTAGGCTTTAACGAGCCAACTAGCCGGTTTCTTTTTCGACGCGATGCGGAACTGTCGACGCCCGACGGATTGGCGAAACTCGCGGACGGCCGCGCAAGCGGGTTGGCTGTCATCAATCAGTCCTGGTATGAGAAAAATCCGCAGGCGCTGACGCGCGAGCAAAAAACCAAGATCCGTCCGCTCGCGTGTTTGCGGGTTATCAATACGATGCGCGGATGTGAGGCGACGCTGACGGTTGTCGGCAATCGCGCTGCGCCGGATTGCGACGTGCCACCTTATTATGTGTGTGATGCAGAGTTTCTTATGAAGCCGGCCGGCCCGCTCAAGGCGTGCGAGTAGGGTCGCGCGGCTGGAGTATTGGCCGCGCGTGGTGCAGCGTTGGCGGTGAGATTAGCCGTGCTATACCGTGGCATCACCAAATGACAACATCGCTATAGGATCGCTCATGTTCAATCCCGAACGTCCGCCGGAAATTTCGGCATCGCGCTGGCTTAATGCGCCGGGCAAGCTTTCGCTCAAGGATTACCGGGGCAAAGTCATTGTCGTGGCAGCGTTCCAAATTCTCTGTCCGGGGTCGCTCAAATATTTGCTGCCGCAAGCTACGCGGTTGCGGGCCGCGTTTACAGAGGCGGAGGTTGCGGTGCTGGGACTGCACATGGCATTTGAAAATTTCGACAGGCAATCGCTGGCCGAGGTCGAGAAATTTCTCGAGCACAGCGGGATCCAAATTCCGGTGGCCTACGACCGGCCGAACGGCGAGGGCTTGCCGCAGACGATGAAAGATTACGAATTGCAGGGCACGCCGGCGATTTTGATCTTCGACCGCCAAGGGCGGCTGCGGCGTCACTATCTCGGCGCGGTCGATGATCTGCGGATCGGTGCTGAGGTCATGGGCATGCTGATCGAGGATAAGAATTCGACGCGCGAGATGTCGATCGCGATCGAGACAAAGCTGCACGCGGCGCTGGTTGATCCCGATGAGCACGTCCATGGACCGGGATGCGGACACGATCATTCGCATGATCATGGGCACGATCATGATGATCAGGGGCATGATGGGCATGTGCACGGGCCGGGGTGCAAGCACTAAGCCGCTCCGGAATGTCATAAAGCAGCAGAGCTGGGGGCAACGGGGCGGGGTGTCCAGCTCTGCCGCCACCCTGCCTAGCGGGGCAGGAACCAACTCGAAATCTTGCGGCCAGGCTGCGCGCTCGCCATGCACCAAACGCGTCCCGCGCCGGCATCGCAATCGACGCGGGTCTTCAAGGCGCGGCGCCACGCGGCGCTGTGGCGGGGGCACAGTTCGGCGACGCGGCCCTGCCAAGCCGAGATGGCGCGGCGCTTGGCCAAGTCGTCGGGGACGTGGCGATTGTATTCGATGAAATCGGCGCTGCCTTCGACGTGCGAGGCGCGGCCTTCGGCGGATAAGATCGTGTTGCAGGCGGTATTGCTAGCCGCACTCGCTGCGGACGCGGTCGCAATTAAGAGCGCGGTGGTGAAGAGAGTTTTGGAAAAGCGTGACATTGATTTGTGCCTTTGGGCCTGGGCCTTTTGTCTGCAAATTTCGTGGCCGCCGAATATGCGCGGCATGCCGAATATTTAGCCTGCAGCAGATGAACGAGCGCTGTCAGATCATCTTTCCCATGCCAAAACGCTCATCTCCCGCCGGCAGCCAGCGGTAGAATCCGGAAAATTGCGTGCGAGGTCCGAATCGCGCTTTAGTCGCTGCTACAAGTTGTGGTGCGAGGGACGGGCATGAGCGACCGAGGGCAAAAGCGGGGCGAGCGGGCGCGCGTGGCTAAGCCTGCCGCTAAGCCAAAATCGCAGTTTTCGAAAAAGACGATCGCGCTCGTCTACGATTTCGACGGGACGCTGTCGCCAAAGCCGATGCAGGAATATTCGTTTCTGCCGCAGCTCGGGATTAAAGCGGAAGACTTCTGGGCCGAGTGCACACG
>JANOCZ010000324.1:0-21968 GCA_031412455.1 Hyphomicrobium sp.
GCGCGGCCGGCATTTGAAACTGTGATCCGATGCGCATTGAATATCATCGCACGCTGATCGCCGACACCGTTCGCAACGAAGCATTTTACGCTGCGCTCAAGGCGCTCATCGTGCCCGGCAAGTCTGTCGTTTGTGATATCGGCGCTGGGACGGGATTGCTCGGGATCATGGCGTCGAAGCTTGGTGCCAAAGCTGTTTACATGTTTGAGACGGCGGAAGTTTCTGAAGTAGCAGCGAAGATCATCAAGGCTAATCGCATTCGCAATTGCCATTTGATTCCTTGTCACTCGACTGAGTTTGAGGATGTTCTCCACGCCGACATCATCGTTTCCGAAACGCTTGGCAACTATGCGCTCGAGGAGAACATCGTCGATACGCTTAACGATGCAAGGCGCTTCTTGGTCCCAGGCGGGGAGATCATTCCTTGCGGTATTTCTCAACATGTCGCGCCCGTCGTCTCGCCACGTATCGACAACGAGTTACGCGCTTGGCAGCGCATGGGGAAAACTGGACTCCCAGCCATCGATCTTGGCATTGCGCAGGTCATGAGTTTCAATAACGCCTATGTGAGAACGTTGGCGCAGAAAGAGCTTCTCGATCAAGGACGAAGCGCGGCAGTGTGGGACACGATTGATTTCACACGTGCCGTTGCGAGTTCGCGAAGGGGTGAGGCCCGCTGGAGTGTCGGCAGCCAACAGATTATCTACGGGTTTGCATCGTGGTGGAGTGCGCGCCTCGCGCCGCAGATCGCGTTATCGACTGGCCCTAGCGCGCCGCAAACCCATTGGGAACAACTCTATTTTCCGCTTCTTGAGCCCGTGCATCTCCAAACAGGACAGTCGGTTGCGCTGACTTTGAAATCCCGCTCGTCGGAAGCTGCCGGAACGCACTTGAGTTGGGTTGCCGCACATCTCGACGCTCGCGGCAAACAACTTACGCGCCAAGCGCATGATCTCGACAAGGGATTTTTGCCCTAGGCAAATCACATCTTTCTCGGCCACAAGTCATGACGAGCCGGTGCAAATTGGACAGGGAGTGGGCACTATGATGATGCTAATTGTGGGGATTGTAGTGTTCCTCGGGGTCCATCTGTTGCCGACCGTGCCCGACGTCCGCGACGGCCTGCGCGCGAGATTGGGTGAGACGACCTACAAAGCTTTGTTCTCACTCATGTCGTTGATCGGTCTCTTGATCATCGTGCTTGGCTACCACAAGATGCAACTCAACCCCGGCAAAAATCCAATCCTGTGGGATCCGCCTACCTGGACGCGCCATATTGCGCTCGCGCTTATGTTTCCCGCCATGATTTTGCTGGTCGCAACGTACGTTCCCTCGCGGATCCGGACAGCTGTGCGGCATCCGATGTTGCTCGCCATAAAGCTGTGGGCGCTTGCGCACCTGCTGGCTAACGGCGATTTGGCCTCGCTATTGTTGTTTGGATCGTTCCTTGCCTACGCAATTTACGATCGGATTTCTGTCAAGGCGCGGGGTGCGCTTGGCCCGCTGGGTGTTGCGCAGCCGTCGAGTTTGATCAACGACGTAATGGTGGTCTTGATCGGCGTCGCCCTTTATCTGTCATTGCTATTTGGTTTGCACGAATGGCTCATCGGCGTTGCACCTATGCCGACTTTGCCCGCGCTTCAACCGGAGCTTAGTCCACCTGCACCTTAGCGTGTAAGGACTACGAACTCTGTACCCGCGCCGTTTTCGTTGGCTGGCAATTCGCGGTCGGATACGATCAAGGATATGCCGGGGCGTGCCAATTCGGTTATTGTGTCCAGAATATCTGGAGGAATTTTTATGGCTTCGAGCGCGGCGCGCGCCATGCTTGCGCTGCCTTCGGCGGTGCGCGGTACGGCGATTTCGCGTTTTTTCTTTCTGGCACCATCCTCGTCGATGGTCTCGATCACAGCAGGGAGTTGAGCCGTGACGAGATGCCAGTCGAATGTGTTGGCGTCGGGTGCGTATCGCATGGCGGTAAACACGTGCGTACCGACGCGGCGGACAGGCCCCTCGATCGTGATCGGTGCTTCGAGCAACGGATCGACGCCTTGGCGGATGTAAATGCGTTCGGTCTTGAAACTTATGAAGATGGAAATAGGTTTGGCGCGCCTGACGACGCTCTTGTTCCATTCGATCAGATCCGTTTGTGCAAACCGCAGTTGAATGAGGTTTTGACGGACGTCCTCCAAAGCGGCATTGCGAGCAGTCTCGGCGACCGACGAAACAGCCTGGACTGCAGCGAATTCCATTTCGAGGCGGGCTAGCTCCGCCCTGTTTGCATCGACGTCAAGGGTAGCGTCGAGAATGCCTTCTTCAAATTCAGCTTCGAGTTCACCTGCGGAACGAGGTGCTTCTGATGCGGCCTTTGTTTTTGATAAGGAGGGGATTGGCTGCTTAACTAGCTGCTGCTTCATGAAGCCTTGGAAGTCGGCGAGCGCTTGCGCCAGTTTTTTCTCGTTGGCTGCGAGAGAAGCGCGAACCGGGTCGATCACGACTTTGGCGGCAGTGAATTTATCAGCAACCGCGTCGGCGTCTTTCACGGCCCGTTTGGCCCTTTCGCTGGCTAGCACCTTCTTTGCCTCGGCTGATTTGAGAGCAAGTTGCAGGCGCCGCGTTTTTTCCGTGGCTATGCGATCTAGGTCGGCGCGGGACTGAGGACGCTCTGGCGCGAAAGCGGTTGGATCCCGGACAGCTTCGGCCAGAGCTATGCTGACGCCCAAAAATTGGGGCATCTGGCCTAATGAGCCTGCGTCATTCACCGCGACCTTGGTTTCTTCGCTTGAATGCCTCGACGCAACCGACGGTGAAGTTTCCGCGGGCAGCGGCTTGAAAAGTTTTGGATGGTTAAAGGGGAGCGGGACAGCCTCGTCAGCGGTTACGACGACGCGGTTACCTAGTTTCGTTAAATCGAAGAGCGATTTAGCAAAGCTCGCCGGCAAGCGGATGCATCCGTGAGAGGCGCGATAACCCGGCACGACACCCGCATGAAGTGCGATGCCTGACCACGTGAGCCGCTGCATGAATGGCATGGCTGCGCCTTCGTAGATATTACTCTCGTGATCCTCATGTTTTTCGAGAACCGAGAACACGCCTGTTGGTGTGTCGAAGCCGGGTCGGCCGCTCGAGATTCGAGATGACGCGACCTCGCCGTTAGCATCATAGGCGCGGATTTTTTGTTTGCGGATCGAGATGAGCAACAACAGCGGGCCGGGTGGTCGCGGTATTGCGGTTTGTGCTCGGGGGCTCGTCGCGCGGGCGAATGCTTCACTTGGAGTGAACAGATCGAGTTCATACGCGAGCATAATAGCGCACGAGGCTAACCCGATCCGGCCAAGCCAGTAGGCGCGTCCAAACAGTTGGACAACTCTCAACACTTCGTCCACCACCCGACTTACAGTTGCGGCCACATCAGCGGCTGGGCAACGCCCCTTCGTCGAATTCACAGCATAGTTCTGTTTGGTTACCAGAGAATGCGCGACGTGCGCAATGCTGCGGGCTCTCGGTTTGCGATACAAGCGCTAGATGTTGCGCAGTTTCAACGCTTTGGCAAAGTTTGGTGGAAACGATCGCCCGCAGTATGGCGATGCGGTTGTTTAACCATGCCGCACGGTGTGGCTGGTTTCTGGCGACGCGTGTGGGCGGTTCCAATATAAGCTTGCTGAAAGAATTCAGTTCGAATGCGCTCCTGCTGCAACTGCGTGTGAGAAAGAGATAGACCTGATGTCCACTCATGTTCAGCGCCGTCGGCTCATGGCGCCCGATATTACTGCACGCAAGGGCGGCGATCCCCTCGTTTCGCTCACCGCATATCACGCCCATACGGCGGCCATCGCGGATCGGCACTGTGATTTTTTGCTCGTGGGCGACAGTCTCGGCATGGTCATGCACGGCTACGAGACAACGGTGCCAGTTCCGCTCGACTTGATGATTATGCACGGCAAAGCTGTCGTGCGCGGATCGTCGAAAGCACTTGTTGTCGTCGATATGCCCTTTGGCACATATGAGGAGAGCCCGTCGGTCGCCTTCCGGAATGCGGCGCGCGTTATGAAGGAGACCGATTGTGGGGCGGTGAAACTCGAAGGAGGGCGGCGGATGGCCGAAACAATTCGTTTTCTGGTGGATCGCGGCATCCCGGTCATGGCCCACATCGGTCTGACGCCGCAGTCGATTCACGTGCTTGGGGGATTTAAGACCCAGGGACGGACGCAAGACTCGTGGGCGGCAATCGAAGAGGATGCCCAGTTGGTGACGGAAGCGGGCGCGTTCGCAGTCGTGCTGGAGGCAATGGCGGCCCCCCTTGCTGAGCGGATCACTAAAGCGATTCCTGTCCCGACTATCGGAATTGGCGCGTCGCCCGGCTGCGACGGGCAAATTCTCGTCATGGAGGATATGCTCGGCTTGTCGCCGCGCGTGCCCAAGTTCGTCAAGGAATTCGGCGCCATCGGCGACGCTATCGACCGGGCCATCGCTGCCTACGCTGGTGAGGTCCGGGCAAGGACTTTTCCAGCCGTTGACCATACATATGGGTTAAAGGCAGCCGATGAGGCGTCGGTTGCGGCTAACAAAGCCACGAAAAAGCCGAAAAATCAGGCGACTTGAGGTCGGGGATCGTTCTACCGGCACATTCGAGACGTACATAAGGCTAGGGGTTGCTCCGTTCGTACGGTGGGTTATCTATGCCGGGCTGCAAAGTGCTCAGGATAGATATTCGGGCCAGCGAACGAGTTGGGAGACGTCACACACGATGGCCGATGATCGCGACAGCCTGTTGCGCGAGGTGGATGAAGAACTCCGTCGCGAACAAATGCAGAAAATATGGGAGCGTTACAACGGCCTCATTATCGGTGGTGTGGCGCTGATCGTTGCGTCGGTCGGTGGATACAAATTCCTGGAGAGCCGGCGGTTGACCGCCGCCGAGGCTGCCGGCGCCGATTTCAACATTGCTCTTAAACTTGGCGAGGACAATAAGCTCGATGAGGCCAAAGCGGCATTCGAGAAAATCGCTCAGTCGGGCCCGGCGGGATACGCAACTCTGGCGCAGCTAAATCTTGCTGGTGCGCACGCCAAAGCGGGCCGCAGGACGGAGGCGCTGGCGGCATATCAAGCTGTTGGCGATAATTCGTCATCCGACATTTTGTTGAGAAACTTCGCTCAGATTCAGATTGCTACGCTCAAGGTCGGCGAAGCGGACTATGCTGAACTACAGAATCGCCTAAGCAAGCTCGCGGAGGACGACAGCGCTTTCAAAATCACGGCGAGGGAGTTGCTCGGATTATCGGCGTACAAAGCCGGTAAGTTCGATGAGGCGCGCAAGTACTTCGAACCGCTTCTGATCGATGCAAAAGCGGCGCGGCCAATCCAAGAGCGGATAAAAATAGTCATGGGCGAAATTGCCCGGGCAGAGGCCGCCCAAACGGGGGCGGCTAAAGCGGATCCGGCGAAACCGCCGGTGGCGACGGACGCAGCGGTACCGAAACCTGTGACTGAGGGTGGCGTAGGCGGACCACAACAAAAATAGCGGCGACGACTTCGACGAATTGGGGAAGCAGTTGAGCTATAATGCGCGCGGCAAGGCGAAGAGGATCTACGGCACGGGGCTCGCAATCTTAGCGGCCCTCATCTTGACGGCATGTGCCGGCGATGGTCCCACGTTGCCTAAGATCTCAGAGCTTAATCCGTTCAAAGAGAAGCAGCAGCCGCTTCCGGGGCGGCGAATTTCGATTGTCGAGACGACCGAAAGCATTGGCAACAACCTTGCCGACGCTGATAAGCCCTTTTTACTGCCGCCACAGCGGGCCAACGATACCTGGTCGCAGCCGGGTGGTGAGGCCAACAATGCACCTGGACATCTTGCGTTGAACGGTGCTGTCCGGCAGGCTTGGACCGGGGATGCAGGTGAAGGTTCGTCGAAAACGGCGCGCGTGATGGCTAGTCCGATCGTCTCGGATGGTCATGTCTACACCCTCGACGCTGCCGGCAAGGTCACTGGGTTTGCCTTGTCGGGCGCGAAGCTATTTCAAGTTTCGACGGTGCCTGAAAACGAAACAGGAGCCGGTGGGCACGGTGGCGGGCTCGCTGCTGAAAACGGCCGGCTTTACGTGGCGAATGGATACGGTGTGGCCGCCGCACTCGACCCGCAATCGGGCAAGGTTATCTGGCAGAAAAACCTCGGCGCGCCCGTACGTGCCGCGCCGACCGCCGTCGGCGACAAACTATTCGTCGTCACGATCCAAGGCCGATTCTTTTGTCTCAACGGGGCCGATGGCACTGAATTGTGGGTTGCGCGCGGGCTCGCACAACAAGCCAGCCTGATGACGAGCACCAGCCCGGCGGTCGATGGCGATATCGTCGTCGTCCCGTATCCGTCAGGAGATCTGATGGCGCTCAAGGTGTCGGACGGCACCCCAGTGTGGTCGGAAAATCTATCGCGTACACGGCAGACGTCACAGCTCGCGTCCATGAGTGATGCTGCACGACCGGCAATCGATGGCGGAACGGTTTTCGCGGTAGGCCATGCGGGTCGAATGGTTGCGACGCAAAGCAGAACGGGTGAGCGACTGTGGTCAGTCAACGTGCCCGGTACGCAAACGCCTTGGGTGGCGGGTGACACGGTTTACGTCGTCGATACGCGTGGACAGGTTATGGCTCTGGCCCGTTCGGATGGTAAGACGCGGTGGACCGCTCAGCTGCCTGAATCGCGAACTTGGTCTGGCCCGGTGCTTGCCGGCGGCGCCTTGTGGCTTACTTCAAACAAGGGACAGCTTGTCTCGGTGGATGCTACGACGGGTAAGCTGGGCGCTCAGCTCAGTCTTGGCGAAGCCGTTTACATCGCGCCAATAGTGGCGCAAGGCCGCATGTTCGTCCTGACGGACTCGGCAAAACTCATCGCGCTCAACTGAGAATTGCTCTAAACAGACTGGAGAAGCGGCCCCGTATTGGGGCCGCCGCTGTTTCGATCGCTCATTCACCATGTCCCTAGCCCCCATCGTCGCCATCGTCGGGCGGCCCAACGTCGGAAAATCGACGCTCTACAACCGGTTGACCGGAAGCCGGGCGGCACTCGTTTCCAATATTCCCGGATTGACGCGCGACAGGCGCGAAGGCGTGGCTGATCTCGGTGGCGGCGTTGAAATTCGATTGGTCGATACTGCCGGCCTCGAAGAGGCTCCTTCGGGTTCGATCGCCGATCGCATGCGCAAGCAGTCGGAAAAGGCTATCGCCGATGCGGATCTGATTTTGTTCGTTATCGATACGCGGGCCGGCGTGACGCCGACCGACACGGCGTTCGGTCGCTTAACACGAAATTCCGGCAAGCCGGTCATCCTCGTTGCAAATAAAGCTGAAGGCCACAAAGGCACCGATGGTTTCTACGATGCTTTTGCCCTGGGCTTTGGTGACCCTTTGGCGATTTCAGCTGAGCACGGCGAGGGAATAGGCGATCTGACCGCTGAAATCGCGGCAGCGTTAGGGCTGAAACTGCCGACGCCAAAACGGCGCAGCAAACGCGATATCGATCCCGAGGAGACGACGGACGAAATTGAGACCGCGATGAAGCCTGTCCGGGTCGCGATCGTCGGCCGTCCCAATGCCGGTAAATCGACGCTCGTGAATGCATTGCTCGGCGAAGATCGTATGATTACCGGACCAGAGCCCGGGCTTACCCGCGACAGCGTCGCTAGTGACATCGACTATAAAGGGCGGCCGCTCCGGCTCATCGACACCGCTGGTCTGCGGCGCAAAGTTCGCATCACAGAAGATGCGGAAAAACTTTCAGCGAGCGATGCCGTGCGTACGATCCGTTTTGCGGAAGTCGTGGTGCTGCTGATCGACGCCGAACGGCCGTTCGAAAAACAAGATCTGACCATCGGGAGCATGGTAACGGAGGAAGGACGGGCGCTCGTTCTCGCAATCAACAAGTGGGATCTCGTTGAAGACAAGCAAAAAATGCTGCGTGATTTAAAGGAAACTGTTGCGGACAGCCTCGCGCAAGTGCCCGGTGTTTCCGTGGTCACGATCTCGGCGCGCGGGGAAAAGGGACTCGACAGTTTGATGGCCGCGATCGTTAAGACCTACGAGACGTGGAATCGGCGGGTGTCAACTCCGCAGCTCAACCGCTGGCTTGGCGAGGCAGTTTCGAAGCATTCCCCGCCAGCCGCATCCGGGCGCCGGATCAAAATCCGGTACATGACGCAGGCTTCGACCCGGCCTCCGACGTTTGTCGCCTTCTGTCAGCGTGCGGATGCGATGCCGAAATCCTACGTCAAATATTTGACGAACTCGTTGCGTGAGGCGTTCGATCTGCCTGGCGTACCCATTAGGTTTAACCTGCGCTCGGGTGAGAACCCGTTTGCGAAAAAATAATCGTTGATCGCCCCTTGGGCGCAGCACATCGCCGCAGAGGTGCCACTATAAAGACTATTGTCAGTTTCAGTTCACCTAGCATTTGCTACGCGAAACTGTACGAAGCGCTTGGATTGCTATAGGCCCATATGCCGGACATTAAGGGAAATTGACGAATGCGATATCTTGTTCAGACGCTGGCAATCATGGCCATTGTAGCGCCCGCGACGGCGCACGCAGCTAGCTATTCCAAGGAAGTGAGAAAGTCCTGCGCCGGCGACTATCAAAACTTTTGTTCGCAATATGCCCCCGACACACCTCAGCTGCGTAGCTGCTTTGAAAGCAACCGCAAGGGTTTGAGCAAATTCTGCATCAATGCTCTGATCGATGCTGGGGAAGTGCCGGCGAAATATCTGAAGAAGTAGTCGGTCAAAGAAACAGCGGGCGGGAGCGTCCGTAGCAGATCTTCATTGGCTACAGCGCTCTCCGCCCGCTCGGACGTCAGCCGTAATAACTGGCGCCGCTCCGGACTGAGAGAGATAGTCCGTCCCAACAGCCGCACAAGTGGCGCGCGCTAATTATTTTGTGCTCAGCCTAGAGCGCGCCTATACCGTGTTCGCGATCAATGCGAGGCGAGCATGGCCGGCGAGAGACTCATTATGAGCGACGCAATGACTTCTGCCGCTGGGTCACCGGCACCTGCGGATGTCATGTTCTATCATCTGGAGCGACAGCCGGTTGAGACTATCTTGCCCAAACTGGTCGAGAAAACCGTCGAGCGGGGTTGGCGGGCCGTTATACAAGTGAGTTCGGCCGAGTGGATAGAAGCCCTCGATGCTGCGCTTTGGACCTATTCCGACGAGAGCTTCCTGGCCCATGGCACTGAGAAGAGCGGCTCCATCTTAGAGCAGCCCGTATACATCACGGCTGGACATGAAACGCCGAATGGAGCTGGCGTGCGATTTCTCATAGACGGCGCGGTTGCGGCGAGTTTCTCCGGCCCGGCGCGCATCATTTTTTTATTCAATGGCAATGATCCCGACACGGTCGCCTCGGCGCGAAGCCAGTGGAGAGCCGCAAAAGCTGCAGGTTGCAAGCTTACGTATTGGCAGCAGTCCGACAGCGGGCGGTGGGAACAGAAGGCGTGAATTACCGGCATGCATATCACGCGGGAAATTTTTCCGACGTCTTGAAGCACGTCGTGCTGGTGCGCGTGCTTTCTTATCTCAAGCTGAAGGCGCAGCCGTTCCGCGTGATCGATACACATGCCGGTGCGGGGCGCTATGACTTGCGCGGCGTTGAGGCTCAAAAAACAGCGGAATGGCGCGATGGCATCGAGCGCTTGGTCGATGCTGATATGGATCCTGAAGTCGCCGATTTGCTGGCTCCTTATCTCGATGCGGTCAAATCGGTCAGCCCACCCGGCGAGCTGATATTTTATCCGGGCAGCCCATTGATCGCATTGTCGATGATGCGGAGCGGAGACACGCTGCTCGCCAATGAACTCCACCTCGATGACTTTGCTGTGCTGAGGCGTGAGCTGCGAAGAGCTGCGAATGCCAAAGTGTTGAATCTCGACGCATGGTTGGCGGTCAAGTCATTGCTGCCACCGCCAGAGCGGCGCGGCTTAATCCTCATCGATCCGCCATTCGAAAAACCTGATGAGTTTGATCGCCTCGCCGATGCGGTTCGCGACGGCTTGGCCAGATTTGCAACCGGTGTTTTTCTCATTTGGTATCCGGTCAAAGACGAAGTTGCTGCTGACCACTTTTTGAAACAGATCGCTGACCTCGGCTGTCCCAATATTATTGATGTTAGGTTTAGTATTGCGGCATCGTTTCCTGGTCTGGGGCTGACGCAGACCGGGATCGTTATTTTGAATGCGCCCTTTAAGCTTGAAGCGGAACTCCGCACCTTATTGCCGTTTCTGGTTGAGCGACTTGGCCAGGGGCGGGGCGCCGGATTTCAGATTGAAAATCGTGGCGAGGCGGCAGGCACTAAGGATTGAACGGAGTTCAGGCTGCGTTTTTGTTGTCTTTCGTCGTGGGATGCCGTCTAATTTGATGCACAACGCGGCGGTGGCCGCTGCATTCCCAAGCCGTTCGTCCGGATGATGCTCATCCTCAACGCGCGGATTGGACAGGTAGAGCTCCACTGCGACAGCCGACTACAAAAGGCCCACCTTTAGACCGGCAAGATATGCGGGAGATTCGCATGCGCGCGACTGGGACGGTCAAATTCTACAATTCGCAGAAGGGTTACGGCTTTATCAAACCCGATGACGGGGGCAATGATGTGTTCGTTCACGTCACAGCCGTGGAGCGATCGGGAATCGGCGAATTAAACGAGGGCATGCGAATCTCGTTTGAAACGGAACCCGACAAGCGCGGAAAAGGTCCCAAGGCCGTCAATCTGCAACCTGGCGCGTAACGCTAAATATTGTACGCGGTGATATCGACGCCAGGGTCAGGCCGTGTAATTTGGCGCCTACGGCTCATTAGGATTCTGGTTTTTCTCATGCGGATTGTCACGAACGTTATGCTGCCGTGGCTGTCCGCTATGGCTCTCGTCGCATTCGCCGTCGTTCCGGCTGCAGCCATCAGTTCTGCCAAATCGACTCAAACCGTTCATGCCCAGAAAAATAGCTGCACGATGCGGTCAGCGAACGGTACGGGTGTCTCGAACAAAGCGGCCAAATTTCAGGTGTATGAGGGTCTGTTGAAGGCGACCGATTTCACTACGTGGGCCGTTTGGATCACGGACGGGAATACGCCCGGTTATGTCGTCAAAAGCGTAAAGTACCGATGCAAGAGCGGCAGCGGGTTCGGTGTTTCTTGTCAAGGGCGAGCAAAAATCTGCAAGCTGTGAGGCAGTGGCGGCCCAACATATGGGTGAACACGTAGAGAAAATGGCTCGCCACGTGGCGAGCCTTCGTGGTCTTCCAGTCAGATTAAGCCGACTTCGCCATCATGCTGCGGATCAGGCCGATGACCGCCATCAGAATTCCGCCGCTCGCGCCGCCGCCCAACACCTGAGTTACGATTGCCATCGGATCAAGCGCGCCGCCGCCGATCGCGGGAGTATTCAGCATCGACATCAAGAGCTGACCGCCCATGCCGCCGCCAACCGCGCCAGCAAGCGAATTGCCAACGGTTCCGAGACTCAAATTTTTCATCAGTGAGCCTGCAGCGTTGCCACCAGCGGCGCCGCTCGCGAGCTGAACTAAAAGTGTTACGATATCCATACCGTCCTCCAGAGCCTGTCGTTACGCGAACGGATTGGTCCGAACGCGTGTCCCTTCGTTGCTACGCCACCCGATATTCTTAGCACGGACGTAAGCAAATAGGCTGGACCAACCTTTTCGGGGTGTGGAAGTTGAAATCGGCGTGGTTCTTGGGTGACAAGCCGAAAGCAAATTAGCGTTTTTGATATTTGGTTGAGGAACCGAATTGGAAAATTGGTAGTCTTGTCAGAGGAAGATGCGTGTAAAGGTGTTCGCGCGTCGACGAGAGGTGTTGCCGATGTTCAGATCTCTTTTTGCTATGATCGTTACTGGTGGTCTGTCGTTGGCAGCGTTTGCACCGACTGACGCGTGGGCCGGCGGTCGTCACTATCGATCGGGCGACCGCGTAGATGGCCCAAAAGTGAAGGGGTTTGTGCAGCGGCGTGGCGGATATTCCTACAATTATGCCGATTCCATCAATACCTACGGCAACAGCCGCACTCTTTACGGCGGCGCATCGGTCTATCGAGATCCGAATCTCGACCGTCAGACACAGGCTGGTCCGTTCGATCACGGCTTCTTTTTCGATTCTGGCATGGGCACGCACGGCGGTGATTCGCCCTACATGAATTAGCCTGAGCTGGAAATTCCGTACGCGTGGACTTTTGCCGTCGAAAATACGGCCAAGGTCGCGCCTCTTGTGTTTTTTGCAACACTCTCAACGGCTTTCTTGTTTGCAGCCCTGTTCCCGCCAAAACTGAGTGTCTATAACCACGGCAATATTTGTTAACTATGCTGCGGAGGAACGCTTATGCGATCCACTTTGAGAATTCTACTGGTCACAACGATTGCTGCATTAGTCTCAACGTCCTCTACGTCTTGGGCCGGCTGCCAAAAACTGGGGTTTACCGTCAACGACTACGGTAAGGACGGACCGACCAAGGACGCTAAAGAGCTGCTCGATAAGCACATCGCGAAGACCATGGCTGACCGCGGTGTCGTCAAATTCACGACGGGCAAAAAAAGCGTCAAGTGCGAGTTGTTTTTAGACTTTATCGTATTTGACGAACACACCTGCACGGCCGAAGCTACCGTCTGTTGGGATGGCGCGCCTCTACCGAAGGGCGAGGCGGTGGTGGCTGAGCCAGCCGGCTCGGCTGTACCAGCACCATCCGCGACTTCAAAATCGGTAAAGCCAGCAGCTGCGTCAAAGTCTGCTGCTAAATCTGCGGACGCAAAGCCAGCGGACGCGCAGACGACGGACACGGAGGCGGCTGATACGTCCGCGTCCGCGACCACGGGGTCCAGCGATTCAGATCCAGCAGTCAAGGCCGAGAAACCCGCCGTACAGTAGGCGGCTTGTATTATCGTTGGGCTGAGGGGTGAGGCTCATATAGATAGCCTCATTCTTCATCAAGCGGGCGCCGCGACGTGAAGTCGGTCGAGCCGTAGCCGGTGGCGATCGTCGGTCAGTAGGTGAACTGCGGACACCCCGGCTGCCACGACAGCTATCGCGGTCGCACCGGCGATAAGGAACATAATCATAATTTGATATTTGGCGGCTTCGACGGGATCGACGCCGGCCAGAATTTGCCCGGTCATCATTCCGGGCAATGACACGACACCCGCCGCCGCCATAGCATTCAGGATTGGCATTAGCCCCGTCTTCAAGCTGCGCCTCAGGATATCTTCAAAGGCCTCGAAGCGTGTGCTGCCCAATGCGAGCCGAGCTTCGATTGCTGGCCTTTCGCGCGTTGCGGCCGAGGTCATTGTATCGAGGACCAGAGCGACACCGGATAGCGCGTTGCCGACCAGCATACCTAGCACAGGCAGTAGGAAACGGGGAGCGTACCAGGGTTGAGGCTGGATGACGGCCAAGGCAATAAATGTCGTGATCAGGCCTGCCAGGAACGCGGGCGAACTGCTCAACATCGTGGCGCGCCAATTTTTGAAGCGGCGCTCCTGTCGCATGACGATTTCAGCGGCCGACGCAACAGCCATCACGATTGCAAATAGTGCGGTCCACAGCGCCGATGTTTGTGCAAAGATAAATTTCAGGACGAGTGCGACGATGGCCAATTGAACGATCATGCGGAGCGACGCGACGGCAAGCGTCTTCTCCAGTCGAAGTCCATAAGCAAACGATATTGCGCCGTTCAACGCGACGAGCGTTGCGGCAATGATAAGATCGGCCGCGGACAGGGGAACGTAGGACGTCATAGTGCGCCAACCTTTCGGGGTGGAGCTGGTCGCGCCAGTTGTAGTCGTGCGTGCGCGAGCTGGTCGATTTGGGCTTGGTCATGGCTGGCTAAGATTACGCAGCGGTTGGCTAGAAGCTGGAAGCGAACGACTTCCACAACCAGTGCCGCCGTTTGCTCGTCCAACCCGCTCGCTGGCTCATCAAGCAGCAGGACGCGCGGCTCATCAAGTAATGCGCGGATAAGGGCCAAGCGTTGACGTTCTCCCGTCGATAGCTCACTCAATGACCGATCGAGTATATTGAGTTTTAGATCGAGTGCAGACAGCAGCCGCTCGAGGCGCTCTGCCGAACCAACGGATGAACTCGTGAGAGCGTCACGCGCCGTCGCGGTCCACCAGGCCGGCTCGGCCGATGCGTAGCGAACGAGCCGGCGCCATCGCGGTCCACGGATTTCCTGGCGTTCGGCGCCGTCGACAAAAATTTGACCCGACGCTTCGTCTAAATCAGCAATGGCGCGAAGGAGGCGGGTTTTGCCGGATCCGGATGGTCCTTCGACAGCCAAGCACTCGCCATCCGCGACGTTGAAGGTCAGCGGCGGGAGAGGAGAGACTTTGAGGGAAATAACTCGGAGCAACGGACTGCTTTCACACCTGCTGGATGTGAGGAGCATTAGCAAGACGTGATCGCGGTTGCTAGGAGATCGTGAGCTGACAGCGGTGGAGCCTACGCCGCGAGGCGTATATCCAGCAGCTTCATTTCGATTATTTCGCGATTGAACGGCTTTAGCAACACGTCATCGGCACCAGCAAACTTCGCGCGCTCGAATTCAGCGGCGTCATTTTCGGTCGCCATAAATAGAATGAAGGGGCGGTGGCTGAGACTGGCCCGGCGCATCTGAATAATCATTTCACTTGTTTGCGCACCCGGCATACGCCAATCGGCAAGGATCAAGTGGGGTGGTTCGGCGGTCAGACGCTCCATCGCTTGCTTGGGGGAGTCTGCTTCGACAGCACGGAAGCCGAGGCTCTCAAATATTAGGCGCGCATATTTGCGGATGATGTCTGAGTCATCAACGATCAGGCATACTTTCATGACGGTCTTCTCAGCCGATATTGAGTAAGAGTTTACTCTGGCGCATAGAGCTTAACGGGCACTTAACCAGTTGCGCAACGGTTACCGCGGTAAAGCGTCAGCGTGTCGGCTTTGCAACCAAAAGAATGTCGGCCACATCCTTCAGAATCTCAATTTGCATCTGCGCCGTCTCGGCGATGCGCCACGTGTAGTAGGCCTGGATGCTCATCGCGTCTAATGCGATGGGTGTGCCAGCGACGAAATCAGTTAGATATTGCGGCGGGCGCGCGCCTGTGCCCTTGCAGCGAATGAGAAAGCTCGGATTTTCAAACGACCCGCCGATCGCGACTTCAAGTTCGCCGCCGCGCGGGAGAGCCGTCACAGCCGAAGCTATAAGGTTCAACAGCAGCTTCACTTTGTCTTTCGCCACGTAGCCCGCGGTGCCTTGCCAGGCCAGCTTATGTTTGCCCTGAGTGATCCCAATGTAGCCACGGGAAATTTGTTCCGCAGTTGTCAGATCAATCATCGAGCCCGCGGAACCTGCCGCGCCGAACGCAAAGCGCGCGAATTGCAAACGAGCCGACGCCTGTTCCGTGACGTTGCGAATGACGTTAAGGGCGTATGACTTGGCTTGAACATCGTCGTCCTCGTCGAGGATTTCGAGGCCATTGTAAATCGCGCCAACAGGGTTGATCACGTCGTGGCAAATCTTGCTAGAGATCAGCGCTGCCAGTTCAAGATCGGTCGGATGAACGCGCTGATTCATGATTGCCCCAGGGGTAAAAGACCTTGACGCCGCGGTTTGCAGCGCCACAGGGTGCGGCGGCTCGAGCGCTTAGGCGCCACGCAAGCCAACAGGACCGCTCTATTCGAAGTTCGCCCACTAATCTGATACATGCGCCGCCGCGCTTTTCAAAGCACCGCTTCTCTGGAGGAGCGTTGAGCGAAGCTTTACAGGCGTATGTGAGTCCCTCAAGACACGGTCATGAGAATCGCGGGTGTGTGGACCGTCGACGACGGGTTCCAATTTACAGTCCCGAGAACGGTCTTGCGAATTCGTATTTGGAGGTCATTCGTTGATACGTGCATTCGACCACAATACTTTGGCCGAAGCGCTTTTTCCCGCAGTGCTCGAGGCTGGCCGGGTGGAAATGCAATATTTTAGGACTGGTGTTGCTATCGAGATGAAGGCCGATCGGTCGCCGGTTACGGTCGCCGACCGGGAAGCCGAGGCAATTTTGCTTGCTGCGCTTCACAGCATTGCTCCGGAAATTCCAGTCGTTGCGGAGGAAGCGGCCTCCGCCGGGCTGGTTCCAGCTCATGCAAGCCGTTTTTTCCTGGTTGATGCGCTGGATGGTACGCGGCTTTTTGTGAGCGGCAAGCCGGAGTTTTCGGTGAACATTGGCCTGATCGACGATGGCCAGCCAGTGTTTGGCCTGATTTACATTCCGCCGACCGGAGACCTGTTTGTGACCATTGGCCCTGGTGTTTCGAGCCGAGTCAACGTTCCGTGCACTTTGGGCTCGCCTGAGACGTGGCGCGGACTGGATTTTGCGCGTTTGCGCACGCGCGCACCTGATGTTCACAATTTGAGGGCTTTCAACAGCCGTACTGCGGGAACGGCGGGCGCGTCGTTGCTGGCATCGCTTGGCGTCCGGCATGCGCAGCCCGTCGGTTCATCGCTCAAATTTTGTCTCATCGCTGCGGGTGAGGGCGACATCTACGCCCGACTAGGCGAGACTAACGAATGGGATACGGCGGCGGGTCAGGCCATCCTCGAAGCCGCGGGGGGAGCCGTTACGACGCTCGATGGGAACCAGCTGACGTACGGCAAGGTATCGCAAGGCTATCTCAATCCTCACTTTGTCGCTTGGGGCGGTGCGCCTTTTAATGTGCTGCCGATCGCATGAAGCGACGCAATGGACCGTTCGTGCGCACAAGCAACGCTTTTAGGCCACAGTTTGGCGAAAGTGTCCGGCGAGTTTACTTACGACAGCGGCCGATTCGCGGACCCGCTGGGACGATTTGCAGGGTGCGATGATGATGCCCAATGGCTTGCCGATTCTTGTGCTCGCGGGATCTAAGCCGCGGCCGAAAGTAAGTTTAGCATGCGCCGTTGTGCTAGCCTTGGCCGTCACAATAGTGAACAGCGCTCAGGCCGCCGATGACGCTTACAGGCCGCCTGCTGAGAGCTACGAGGCGCCGCCTCCCACTGCAGAAACTTATGAGCCGTACCGGCAGGGGGGCAACACTGGCGATTACCGGCCGCTTGATGGTTCGCGCCGCGCTAACCCAAGTGGCGGCGCTGAGGGCGGTTACGGCGGACCTTATGTGGACGCGCCACAGCCTGGACCTCGTGAAGAGCATTATGAGGCAGTCGCACCGGCGGAGCAGGGTGGTCCATCTGAGGCATCGCGGGGCGCTTACACGCAAAGCGAAATCGTCCGGGCCGGCCATGGCTTCTTTGGCAACGTCACCAGCGGGCTCGCGTCGGCTATCGAGTGGGCATTTCAGAAGGCTGGACGTCCGAACGGCTACATCCTCGGCCAGGACGCCGGTGGCGCGGTGGTGGCTGGCCTGCGTTACGGGGAAGGCGTTATGCACACTAAGGATGCCGGCGATCATAAGGTTTACTGGCAGGGTCCATCTATCGGTTATGATTTGGGAGTCGAGGGAAGCAAAGTAATGGTGCTTGTGTACAATTTGCGCGATCCCTCCGACATATACAACCGGTTCGGCGGCGTTGAAGGGGCGGCCTATCTCGTCGGTGGGGTGGGCGTGCAGTTTGAGAAGGCGGGACATGTTTCGCTAGCGCCCATTAGGGCGGGAGTGGGACTACGATTGGGTGCAAATGTTGGATATCTAAAGTACACACGAGCTCCAACATGGAATCCTTTTTGATCGTCGCCTCCGGGCGGTCTAGGTGCTAAGAACGGTGAGCCGCCCCGGTAACACGGATGGCGGAGCTTGCAGCGATTGAACCAGGAAATGCCGCTTGATCACCGTCTATGCCGCAATGCACATTGTGCTGGGCTTTTTGCTCGCGGCATTTTTGTTGCTGCTGCTGCAACCCGCCTACCGGCGCCGGATCGAAAGGTTCGCGGTCGAGCGCTTGAGGCGATCTTTGCCGCTTACAGAAACCGAGATCACAGCTGAGCGCGATAAAATTCGCGCCGGATTCGCCATCGACGTGCACAACCTCGAGACGAAGCTCGAAAGTGCAATTCTTGCCGCGGCCCGGCAGAGCGTCGAAATAAACCGGCGTGACGCTAAGATCCAGGATCTGGAACAAGCGATCCTCTCTCAGAAGATGAGCGTGGAAGAACATGAAAACGCGCGGCGTGTTCTCGAACAAGCGATTCTCGATCGTTTGCCGAAAGTCGAACTGCGTCTATCGGAAGCCCGCAAACTCTTGGTCCAACGTGACCGCGAAATTATGTTGCTGACGGAAACCGGCTCCAAACAGTCTAAGGCGCTTGAAGAGGCGACGCAGATCAACTCACAGCAGCGCGATGAGCTTGATCGTGTGAAATCTGCACTCGAAACGCGCGCGGTACGAAACCGCGAGACAATCGGAGATGCGCGTTTCGACGGTGAGGTGGCACTTAGATCTGAGGTCAAAGTGTTGCGGGCCAAGGCGCGCGAACAGAATGATGTCATCGCGCTTTTGCGGAAAGCTGTAGCCGACGTGCCGCTCGCCCAGCCTGTTGCCGTCGATGAGATCGAACGGCTGAAATCAGAGCTGGCAAGCGCCGAGAGTACGATTCTGTCGTTCAGCGATACAGCTGATGAAAGACGGGCAGCGCTCGAGAGCCAGATCCGGGCCCTCGAAGACGCCGCCGTGGAGCATGCTGCCGACATGTCTAAAATGAGGGCTGCACTCAAGGCTTTCGCCGACAGCGCCGTCGATCCAGATACGGGCTTGGCACCGTCAGGCCTGGCATCGAGGGTTGAAGTCAGCCAATTGCAGTCAGAGATCGAAGACAGCAGACGAACCATCGAAAAGCTGCGTGCTGAAATATCGGGTAGCAACGAGCGGTTGGTTCGACAGGCACAACATTTCCAAGAGGAGCTGCGCCGTCTGAGCATTGGCGTGCAGTCGAATGAGGGGCCAGCGCGGGTCAAGCCGGCCGTGCAACGGCGCTCCTTGGCGGAGCGGATTGCCGCGCCGCGTGTGCCGCAACCGTCGGCAGAGGATACTGCAGCCAGCGCCGTCGAAGCCCGAGAGGCAAGGGTTACCGCCGGCACGTTCCTCAAGGCCGTCAACGGCGGCGCCATGGATCATCCGGAATCGCCAGCAGTAGCCGACACCGCTCAGTCAGCTTTGGATGACGGTGACGGGCTGCCACGTCGCGGGCGGCTTCTCGATCGAATCAGTAGCCTCGACAAACAGGGCTGACCTTTTTCCTTAAAGTACAAATCTGTAATCTGATCGAAAAATGTAGTTAACCGCCATTTCTTTGTTGCGGGGGCTATGACGCGGGTTGATCTTGAGACTAGTGTCAGTGTGCGGCCGTCATTGAGACAAGGGGATCGGGACGATGCAAGAGAAACTTTCAGGCGTCACCTACGAGAAAGTGGACGACGCATATTTTCAGGCGCGGGGATTGCGACGCCACGCCGGCGTGTGGTCGCTATGGGCGCTCGGTGTCGGTGCGGTCATCTCGGGTCATTTTTCCGGCTGGAATTTAGGGCTGGCGCAAGGCGGATGGGGCGGCATGTTCGTCGCCACGATCCTTATCGCAATTATGTATTTGGGTTTGACCTATTCGTTGGCTGAAATGAGTCCTGCGATGCCGCATACGGGCGGTGCATACTCGTTCGCGCGTACAGCGTTCGGGCCGTGGGGTGGGTTTATCACGGGACTTGCCGAGAACGTCGAGTACGTCATGACGGCTGCGGTGATCGTCTACTTTATCGGCACGTATCTCGCGGCAATCGTTGGTGCACCGGCCGAGTGGCAACCGTTGTTCTGGATCGGCTGCTATGTTCTCTTTGTAGGTTTGAACATTTTAGGCGTCGAACAGTCTTTCAAATTCTCGATGATCGTCACGGTATTGGCATTGCTGTGTTTAATCGTTTTTTACCTCAGTGCTTTGGGCAACATCGATTTCAACCGATGGGCGCTCAATATCGGTGCCGATGGCAAAGAACTGCCAGATGGCAACGGTCCAATGTTCCCATTCGGGAACTACGGTATCCTTGCAGCTTTGCCGTTCGCGGTTTGGCTGTTTCTCGCGATTGAACAATTGCCGCTTGCGGCAGAGGAATCCGTCGACCCCAAGCGTGACATGCCCAAAGGCATCATGCTGGGCATGTTCACTTTGATCGCTTCGGCGTTCACGGTTCTTTATCTCAACCCGTCGGTGATCGGCGTTGGTTCGCATAAACTCGGTGCTTCGGGTGAGCCGTTGCTCGATGGATTGCGCGCCATCTACGGTTCGGATCTCGCTAACCTGTTGGCCATGGTCGCGGTTATCGGACTGGTGGCGAGTTTTCATGCGATCATCTTCGCGTTCGGGCGGCAAATTTACTCCGTGAGCCGCGCTGGTTATTTCCCCCGCGCGTTGTCGGTGACACACGGGACACGCAAGACGCCGCACACGGCGATGATCGTCGGCTCACTCCTTGGGCTCGCGGTCATGTTTGCCGTCTGGTTCACGCAAGGTGCCGAACAAGGTGCCAAGGTCATTGGCGGAACGTTGCTGAACATGGCCGTATTCGGCGCAATGTTCTCGTATGTTATGCAGGGGCTGTCGTATATTCAGCTCAAGCGTAATTTCCCCAATATCGAGCGGCCATACAAGAGTCCGCTGGGCAATCTTGGTGCGCTGTTGACGGTGATCATTGCGCTCGTGACGATCTACATGCAGCTTCAAGATCCCGTTTACGTTGACGGCGTTCTGTGGGTTGCAGCTTGGTTTGCGGTCGGTATCCTCTACTTCGCGCTTATTGGACGGCATAAACTGATCCTATCGCCGGAGGAGGAATTTGCGATGTCCAAGGGCGAAGCCGCGTACAAGAACGCTTAATTCGCCCTGAGGTGCCATTTTCCTGTCGCGCGATACGAATTTGAAGGGGGTGCTGAGAAATCGGCGCCCCCTTTATTTCGTTCGGAGCGGCATGATTTCGGTTGATGATCGTTGACTAAGCTGCTGCTCTCGGTGAACATGATCGCGGCCCCGTCAAGCTACTACGTTCGAGGTGCCGATGCCGTCCTATAACCATACCATCGCCGGGCAGGTGTTCCGTTTTTCCGATCTTGGAACTTTGCTCGCCAAGGCAAGTCCTGCCAGATCGGGAGATAACCTCGCTGGTATCGCGGCGCTTGACGAAGAAGAGCGCGTAGCAGCGCAAATGGCGCTCGCCGATCTCCCGTTACAGACTTTTTTGAACGAGCACGTGGTTCCTTACGAAAACGATGAGGTCACGCGTCTCATCATCGATGGCCACGATGGCCAAGCCTTTGCGGCCGTTTCGCATTTGACGGTCGGCGGTTTTCGCAATTGGCTGTTGTCCGACAACGCCGATGAAGCAACACTCAAGGCGCTGGCTCCTGGATTGACCCCTGAGATGGTGGCGGCGGTTGCGAAAATCAGCCGCGTTCAGGATCTCATTCTAATTTCGCAGAAGTGCCGGGTCGTCACCAAGTTCCGCAATACGATCGGCCTCAAGGGCCGCATGTCGACACGGCTGCAACCCAACCATCCGACCGACGATCCGACAGGCATTGCAGCTAGCATTGTTGATGGACTGATGTATGCGAACGGCGACGCTGTCGTCGGCATCAATCCAGCCACCGATTCTATTTCTGCGGTCACGGTGCTGATCGAGATGCTCAACGACATCATTGCGCGCTACGAGATTCCGACGCAATCCTGTATTCTTACCCACGTGACGACGAGCATCGAAGCGATCAATCGCGGTGCGCCAATCGATCTGGTGTTCCAATCTATTGCCGGGACAGAAGCCGCAAACAAGAGCTTTGGCATAAACCTGAACGTTTTGCAGGAGGGCCAGGACGCAGCTCTTGGGTTGCAACGTGGCACTGTCGGCCAGAACGTCATGTATTTTGAAACGGGTCAGGGAAGTGCGCTATCGGCCAATGCGCATCACGGCATCGATCAACAG
>JANOCZ010000325.1:0-3228 GCA_031412455.1 Hyphomicrobium sp.
TTATCCTTACCCACTTATCCCCTCACTTAACGCTGCCGCCAAACATTCCGCGCGCGCATCTATCGCTCTACCAATCCCGCGCGCATACTCACTCATCGGCTCTCAAAAGAGCAGCATCCGGGGCGCTGGATGATGTGGGAGCAGAAACTTCGACGGCACCACTTCGACGCAAAGGCGTGCCTAGGAACAACCGCCGTCCGCGAAGGGGTGAGATGCCCTTCGTGAGGAGCAGCCCTCTGGTGAAAGTGGCGCGCGGGGACGTTCGACAACCGAGGTTACGGACCGGCTCCGAGGACGCTTTCTTTACTTCACTTCCAACGCGGCCTCGCGGCCGGTCCGTCTTTATTGTTTTGCGCAACCGACACGCCTCCGGCGCGCCGGCCGGTTGCGCTTGCGCACGCGCTTGGCGGCCGGCTCACGCGACTCCTTAGAAGTCCCTTTAGGGAAAGGAGAGTCGCCAAGCGCCAAACAAAGCTTCCGCCCTTACTGCCCCGGCCCCAAATACTTCAACGCAGCCGTCGAGGCTGCACCACCAACCACGCACGGAATAGCAACCTGAACTTGACCCAGCGCACCCGCCGCAACGCAGCCAAGTGCCAGCACAGTCTGCCCCGCCGTTCCCCACCAAGTGTACTTGCGGACTTTCTCCGGACCCTTGACCTTGAGTTCCTCGATCGACGCCATTGCCTGCTTGCGGATTTTCGCCAGCTCGAGCGTCTCCGCCGCATCGATGACTTCAGCGAGCGGCACCTGCACCTCAGCACTCTGATCTGCGGCGATCGATTTCAACATTTGCAAGAGATCGACATCGCGCGACGCATTCTGCGCCAACGTCCACTTGGCCATCGCCCCGATCGTCAATTTCTCAACATCGTTGCGGTCCATCGACCACGCCAGCGCCGTCACGATGCGCCGCACCGGTGCTTCCGAACCGGTCGCAAAATAATAGCCCCAGTTGATATCGATCGCCGACTGCTCCTCCGCCATCGGCAAATCTCGCAACAGCTCCTTTTTGCCGTACAGGAATTTGTCGATCAGCACTTTCCGCGCCGGCATTCGCTCGACGAATTTGCCCATCACGTCCATCCAATCGGGCAGCCCCGAGTAGGCGATCGCCTTGATGAGCAGAACTTGATCTTCGGGTGCGAGCGGAAAACAATCGGCAATCAGTTTCTCAGCGATCTGCGGATTGGAGCCGATGACGCCCGCGGTAAAGCCGATGTAAATCCCGGCTTGGTCCATATCCCGGGTCACGCCGAACGCGGTCATGGCGCGTACGGCGGCGGGCAATCGCCGAGGCTGGGGCTTCAGCCGGTAACCGTTGATCCAGCCGAGCAGCTCCTCGCTTTTGGCGAACGGCAGCGGCGCTTTTTCCTTTGTCGCTTTTGGCGCGGCGTTGACTACTTCAGTGGTGAGCGGCAAAGCGAGCGCACCACACGCCGCGAGCACGACGCTCAAGCATCGAAAGAACTTACGCATGACCGCCCCTAACTCTCAGCCTGATTTTGGCCAGACCCCTTTTCCCTTAATGGCTTAGCCAGCGCTCATCGAATGGCCGTTTTGTGGCACCAACGGGGGCACCGGCACCGCAACACTTGACCCAGCCGCCCTGCGAGCAATATTTGCTGAGATGACCCCCATTCACACCAATGACGTTGATACCGATAGCGCCAATGACGCCGATCCCACGGCAACGCTCGTGCCAGCACCTTCCGCCGGCACGACGGCCGCTGAGCCTAAAACCGGCCCAACGGTCATCGCGCATTATTTGAAAACGCTGCCGCAATCGCCGGGCGTCTATCGCATGTTGGACGTGGCGGGCGATGTGATCTACGTCGGCAAGGCGCGGTCGTTGAAAGCTCGCGTCTCAAACTACGTTCGCCTCGGCGGTCACACGACGCGCATCGCCCGCATGATCGCCTCGACCGCGACCATGGAATTCGTGACCGTCGCCACCGAAGCCGAAGCCCTGCTGCTCGAAGCTAACCTGATCAAGCGCTTCCGCCCCCGCTTCAACGTCACGATGCGCGACGACAAATCGTTTCCCTACATCTTGATTGCTCGCGATCAGGACGCGCCGCAAGTGATGAAGCATCGCGGCGCCCGCACGCGCAAGGGCGACTACTTCGGCCCGTTCGCCTCCGCAGGCGCCGTCAATCGGACGATCACGATGCTGCAGCGCGCGTTCCTCCTGCGCACCTGCTCAGATAGCGTCTACGACACGCGCACGCGGCCCTGCCTGCTGCATCAAATCAAACGCTGCTCGGCACCCTGCACCGGCGAAGTGAGCCGTGAGGAATACGCGACCTACGTCGATGAAGCGGTGCGCTTTCTGCGCGGCGAAAGCCAGAACGTGCGCGAGATGTATCAAAAGCTGATGACGGAAGCCGCCGACAATCTGGCCTTCGAAGTCGCCGCCAAGTATCGCAATCGCCTATGGGCGTTAGCACACGTGACGGCCGATCAATCCATCAATCCCCAAGGCGTCAAGGAAGCCGATGTGTTCGCAGCGTTCCAGGACGGCGGACAGACGTGCATCCAAGTGTTTTTCTTCCGCACCGGACAGAATTGGGGCAATCGCGCTTATTATCCCAAAGCCGACAAATCGCTGCCGGTCGACGAAGTGCTGGATAGCTTCATCGCGCAATTCTACGACGATAAACCGGTGCCGCGTTTGCTTCTGCTATCGCACGACGTCCCCAATCGCAGCGTGCTCGCGGAAGCCTTGTGCATCAAGGCCGGATACAAGGTGCACATTCGCGTCCCCTCGCGCGGCACCAAGGCGGGCCTTGTCAGTCACGCTCTGTCAAACGCGCGCGAAGCCATGGGCCGCAAACTTGCCGAAACCTCGTCGCAGGCCATTCTCCTCACCGGCATCGCCGAGCGCTTCGAGCTAGCCCGGCCGCCGCGCCGCGTCGAGGTCTTCGACAACAGCCACACCTCCGGCTCAAACGCCGTCGGCGCGATGATCGTCGCCGGCCCCGAAGGCTTCGTCAAAGGCCAGTATCGCAAATTCAACATCAAGGACCCCGACACAGCACCGGGCGACGATTACGCCATGATGCGCGAAGTCTTGAGCCGCCGTTTCAAACGCATCGTCAATGAAGCCGGACCAAGCGGGGAAGCGTTGGAGCCTGCGATTCTCCCCTCAGATCTGATCGAATTTCCCGCCCGGCCCGATCTCGTTTTCGTCGACGGTGGCCTTGGCCAATTGAGCGTCGCCCGCGA
>JANOCZ010000326.1:0-6901 GCA_031412455.1 Hyphomicrobium sp.
CCGGATGCAAGATATGAAAGCGAAATCCATGATCCCGGAACTGCGCAAGGTACTCAAGCGCTTGCACTATCCATTGGAAGTGATGCTGGTGCGCGCCCATTGGTACGCAGCCTACCCATTGAGTTTTCGCCACCTTGAGGAAAATAGCTCGGCCGCAACCACAGCCCCGTCTCCACGAATACTGCGCCCTGCTCCTTAGCCCAGGCGTACGACGGCGGCAGTCGCGTCGGCTTGAAGTCCTGTCCGCGATGATGGCCAGCGAACGCACCGATTGCGACGGGCGTATATGGCGGCCGCGCCACAGTCATGCCCGTCTGCGGAATCGTCTTCGACGTCAGCTCGGCCATGATAGCCAGCGCGTTGACGTTCGCGGTCCGGCCCTGATCCGTCGCCATGCCAAGCGTCGTGTAGCGCTTCAAATGTTCGACCGCGCGAAAGCCCTCGCGTTCGGCAAGCTCGATATCACCCACCGTAACGTCGTTTTGCTGATCGACGAAAGCTTTGCCGCGGCAACCATCGACGCGCCACAGCGGCTCTATGGCCGCGCTTTCATCAATGGCATTGAAACCGACGGCCGCAGCGCTGCCGAACCCACTCGCCGTCGCGGCATCAAAACCGGCTGTTGCCCCGCTGGCCAAACATGACTTCAAGCCAAACTGTCCGGCCGCAGCTCCAGCGATAGCCATTCCGGGCGGCAATGTGCCAGCGTTGAACGTGACGAGGGCATCACTCCACACCGGACGGCCGTTGAGATGCGTCGTCAATTGAATGTTTGGATTGTACCCGCCCGACATAGCGACGAGATCGCAGTCGAGCGTCACCTTCTCGGCGCCGGCCGTTCGCACGCAGACCGAACGCACGCGCTTGGAGCCGCGCGTATCGACGATGACGGCACCGGATAGAAGTTGCGCTTCGGTGGCGCTCGCGATCTCTCGCACGGTGTCGCTCGGCGTCGCTCGTGAATCGACAATTGCCACGACTTGAACGCCGGCCTGGTCGAGCGCGGTAGCGGTCATCGCCGCATAGTCGTTGTTTACGAACACAACCGCTTGGCGTCCCGGCGCGACGCCGAAACGGTTGATGTACGTTCGGACAGCACCGGCGAGCATGACGCCGGGCCGGTCGTTGCCACCAAACACGATCGGCCGTTCGGTCGCGCCCGACGCCAAAATCGTGTGCTTGGCGACGATACGCCAGAGCCGTTGCCGAGGCTGGCCGCGAGCTGGAACCGCGAGATGGTCGCTGACGCGTTCGATCGCGCCATAGGTCCCGCCGTCGTACACACCAAACACGGTTGTCCTCGGCATGATTTTGACTTCGGCCATTGCGCCGAGTTGGCTCAACGCGGCAGCGGTCCACGCGCCAGCCGGAATATTATCGATCACGGCCGCATCATCGATCGCCCGTCCGCCAAAATTCACATTCTCATCGGCGAGTATGACGCGCGCGCCGGACTTACCTGCGTTGATGGCCGCGGCCAATCCCGCAGGTCCCCCGCCAATGATCAGCACATCGCAAAAAGCCGTCGCTTTCTCGTAGGTATCGGGGTCGGCCTCGTCTGAGGCTCGGCCCAACCCTGCCGCGCGCCGGATCGCCGGCTCATAGAGCTTCTCCCACAGCGCCGCCGGCCACATGAAAGTTTTATAATAGAAGCCCGCAACGAATATCGGCGCCAACAACGAGTTGATCGACAGGACGTCAAACGCCAGCGATGGCCACCTGTTTTGGCTCCGCGCATCGAGACCATCGTAGAGTTCAGTAACTGTCGCCTTCGTGTTGGCTTCCTGCCGCGACCCCGTTCGTAATTCGACGAGCGCATTCGGCTCCTCGGATCCAGCGCTCAAAATTCCGCGTGGCCGGTGATACTTGAATGATCGGCCGGTCAAGCTGACGCCGTTGGCGATCAAAGCCGAGGCGAGCGTATCGCCGGGATGGCCTGTGTAGGTGTGGCCGTCGAAATAGAATTGTAGCGCGCGAGATCTGTCGATCAGGCCGCCGCGTGCGAGCCGGTTGGGTTGCGCCTTCGTCATGCTCCAGTCCTCGCAGCGAGATCGCGCGCCAGTGCCACATCCCGCGCGAGCTCGACGCTCGCAATCGCATGCGTGATGACGTTCCGCGTCACGACCAGCCATGCATGGCAGCCGGCGGAGTGATACCAAAGCTCACGATGCGCTCCGGCTTTATTCTCTCTCTCGAATGCGTAGCGGACAAAATCCGCCATCGCGGTTGCCGACGCAGGATCTGGCCGCGTCAGCGATGCATCGCCGTGATAGACGAACTCATCGAGTCCGCGTTCACCGCAATGAGGGCAAATGATCCGCATCTAAGTGTCTTCTCCGCAAAACTGCTAATGCAAGTTGGGCTGTGGCCCCATGCCCTTTTCGTCGATCGCATACCCCCGGGCGAACCGGTCGAGCCTGTACGCGGCCGCAACCGGATGCGGTTCGTCGCGCGCGATCAAATGCGCAAAACACAACCCCGAAGCCGGCGTCGCTTTGAATCCGCCGTAGCACCAACCGGCATTGAGGTAGAGGCCGTCGACCGGCGTGCGATCGATAATCGGACTGCCGTCCATGGACATATCCATGATGCCGCCCCACTGCCGCAACAGGCGGACGCGGCCAATTCTCGGCATCAACGCCATGCCACCCTCGCATACGTCTTCCACGACCGGCATGTTGCCGCGTTGCGCGTAGCTGTTGTAGCCATCGAGGTCGCCGCCGAATACCAGGCCGCCCTTGTCCGACTGACTAATGTAGAAGTGTCCGGCCCCAAACGTCACGACGCCATCGATGAAAGGTTTGATCGATTCCGACACGAACGCTTGCAGCACGTGGCTCTCGATCGGCAATCTAAGGCCAACCATGGCCGCGACGCGCGACGAACTGCCAGCCACCGCCATGCCGACTTTATTCGCGCCGATAAAACCCCGCGACGTCTCGAGGCCCACGACGCCACCATCTGGAGCGCGCCGCATGCCCGTGACTTCGCAATTCTGAATGATGTCGACGCCCGCTCTGTCGGCGGCACGGGCATAGCCCCAGGCCACCGCGTCGTGCCGGACCGTACCGCCGCGCCGTTGCAGCAAACCGCCCTGAACCGGAAACCGCGCATTGTCGAAATTCAAAAATGGATACATGCGCCGCACGGCCGCCTGATCGAGCAGCTCAGCATCGATGCCATGCAGTTGCATCGCGTTACCACGCCGCACATAGGCGTCGCGCTGTCCGTCGGAATGGTAGAGGTTGAGGATCCCGCGCTGGCTGACCATCGCGTTATAATTGATGTCCTGCTCGAGCCCCTCCCACAGCTTCATCGACTGCTCGTAGAAGGGAATATTTCCCGGCAACAAATAGTTCGAGCGGATGATCGTCGTATTGCGCCCGACATTGCCGCCGCCAATCCAGCCTTTTTCGACCACCGCGATGCGCGCCGGCCCATGATTCTTCGCCAGATAATATGCGGTCGCTAATCCATGTCCGCCGCCGCCAATAATGACGATGTCATAATCGGGCTTGGGCTCGGCATCGCGCCACGTCGGGCGCCAACCCGTGTGGCCGCGCAAACTTTCTCGCAAAACCGAAAATATCGAATAGCGCGCAGACTTAGTGGCTCGAGGCGTCATGGCAGCTCCTTGCTGCCTAACCGTACATGAGCCAGGATTGTAGTCCATATAAGTATCGCTTATAGTGCGCCGATGAAGGATACTCTCTCGTCTCTTCCCTTCGACCTGCGCGCGCTCGAGATTTTTCTGGCCGTATGCGAAACAGGCACCATGGCCGCCGCAGCGATGAAGCTCGCCATGACCCAACCGGCCGTGTCGCTGTCGATCGCCGAACTCGAGCGCAAATCGAGTGCCATCCTGTTTGATCGCAGCGTGCGTCCAGTCGCGTTAACGCCGGCCGGCGGGCTGCTCCGCCAGCGCGCAAGCGCGCTAATTGCCGAAGCACGCCAGATCGGCCCGCTGCTGCGCGATACCAAGGGCTCAAAAATCCCGCTGATCCGCGTCGGCCTGGTTGACAGCCTGAGCCGCGCGCTGACGGCGCCGCTGGCGAAATATCTGGCCACCCGCGCCAACGAGGTGTCGATCCTCTCAGGGCTGACCGCGACGCACGCGAGCGAACTGTTGACGCGCCGGCTCGATCTGTTTCTGGGTGTCGACGACCTGGAAGAATTGCCGGGCCTCGAGCGTTGGGAGCTGGCGCGCGAACCTTATGTCCTGCTGCTGCCTCGTAAAGCGCCCGACATCCGCACGGTTCAGGCCATGACCACGCTCACCCGCTCCCTACCGCTCATTCGCTTTAGCGCGCGCTCGCAAACCGGCGTCGAGGTCGAGCGTCATATCCGCCGCCTGGGGCTCAACATCGCCCGGTCGTTCGAGTTCGACAGCCCGGTAGGCGTCACGGCGCTCGTCGCGGCTGGCGTGGGTTTCGCGATTACCACGCCACTTTGCGTCTATGAAACAGCGCTGATCGATAAACGCATCAAACAGCAGCGCTTGCCGGGTCCGCAAATCACCCGCAAGCTGACGCTCGTTGCCCGCTACCGCGAATTGGGCAACATCCCGCGCGAAGCAGCCGACACGTCACGCATGGCTCTCGCCAAGGCGGAGTTGGCTGATCTAAAAATCGCCACCTGACGCCCGGACGCCGCTCAACGTCCCGGATGCCGCACCCGCCACGCTTCGTAACGGATGCGCGCGATTTTATACGCGTCGGGAATGGACATCGCCCACACGAACAACCCACCCGCAGCGCGACCGATGAACGAATGTTCGGGCGTCGTCGTATGCCAGGAGAGCATCGCCAGAAGCAGCGAAAAAAACGCAAAGCCAAGGCCGCGAGATGGCTGACCGGCCGCCACATGCCCGCCCCCCGGCAACGCGATCGCCAGCGCCAATACGATGTAAGGATTGAGCGGCGCACGCTCCGCATTATCGCTCATGACCAGCCATTTCTAGCAACTTCGGCGCATCCGCCGACGCCTCACTTTGCGACGCCGCCACGTGCGCGTCGATGGCCTCGTCGATCTGTTTGAGGCTCGCGAGGAGTTTCAAAAAGTCGGCCGGTCTCAGCCCGGCATCGTCGAACGTCAATTGGCGGAGCAGCAGATGTTCGCCGCGCCGCCCTTCACCAGTTTGCCAAACGAGGCGCACGCCCCGGGCGGTAACAGCAATCTCTTTCACGCGGGGATCGCTCAGAATGCGCACGACGACAGCCTGCAAAGATGTGAGCAGCCTTTGCGCATCGCGACCACGGCCCCGCACGACGATTTCAGCCGGCATTCCAGCCAAGGGCTCGAGGCGCGAGTCAAACGTCGGCGTCAACGCATAAAATTCGGTACCGGCCGGGCGCACCAACACGCCGAACTCGGCGAGCCCCCGGCGTGACTTGAGCGCGGTCAACGACAGCCACAGCTGCGGCAGCCGGCGGATCGTCATTGAATCAGGAACGAGTTCCGCGTGCACCGGCTGACCGCCCCACACACCGTCGAGACGAGGAAAGCGGTCGCCGCCGTAGCTGATCGCGCAATCATCGAGCACGTGCGCGCAATCGTCGAGCAAACTTCGCCGCTGGTTCTGCTGCGCCCGATGATCCCGCCACGCCATGATCGCGACGACGGCCGCGCCCGCAACCGCGATCATAGTCAAAATATCGCTGGGTAGAGACCAACTCACTTAAAGGACCGCCGCTTGCGTTGATCGGCACTGGAAAAATAAAAAGCGGCGGAGAACCAGTCCCCGCCGCTTGTTGTCGAAATTGACCTCAATAGCCCTGCGGCCGCGGCCACTGCATCGTAAACTGATCGCCGCGCTTGACGAACCGGTAGCGATGGAAATGGAACCACAACGACGCCACCGCGAAGAACACCATCATCGCCAGCAACTGCGTGCCGTATCCCAGGAACACCGCGAAGTACGTGACCGCGCATAACAATAACAGCACGATCGCCGGCAGCGGATGCAGGGGATGCACGTAGCCGCGCCGGATCGTATCGAGCGGCCACTTGGTGCGGAACATGATCACGTTGAAGGCCATGTACGTGTAACCAAGCAGTCCCGACAGGATCGAGAACGTGATGACCTGATCGAGCGGCGCGAAGTACGCAAAGATCAGCGCCACCGGAACGAGGAAAACGATCGCCCGGTATGGCGTCCTGTTTTTCGGATGTACCGCGCCGAACCATGCCGGCAGATAGTGATCGCGGCCCATTGAGAACCAGGCGCGCGACGCGTCGTTGATGCAACCGTTAGCCGATGCGAGTGTGGAGAAAATCGTCCCGATGAACAGCAGGACCATCAGCGGCTTGGACTCCGTCAGGCGCGCCGCATCGAACAATGGCGTTACCGCTTGTCCCAGATATTCCCACGGCATCAAGCCTGCGCACACGTACCAGGTCATCGTCGCCGCGATCAGCAGCGTGATCATGCCGGTCATAGTGCCAAGCGGCAACGACCGGGCCGGCGAGCGAACTTCTTCAGCCGCCTGACACGTCCCCTCGATGCCGAGATAATACCACAGCCCGAAATGCAGCGACGCGACGACGCCGAGCAATCCGTACGGTAGCCCATTGAGCAGATCACCGTGACGCAAGATCGAATTCGACCACGGCTCCACCGCAACGAACAGGATCAAGATGGCAATGAAGGCGATCGCCGTCAGCACGAGGTTGAACGTCAGCGTCGCGTAGACGCCGCGATAGTTGAGCCAGGCGAGAAACATGATCGTAAGCACGATGAAGGGCTTGTCGTGAACTCCCTCAAACCCCGCCATCGTCCCGACGGTTTGTATGAGATAACCCAGCGTGATCGCGTTAGCGGCCTCCAGCATCGTATAGCCAAACACATCGTCGGGCCGCTAATGGCCTTCAACGTCGGGCTGTACCTGGTGTTTGCCTATAC
>JANOCZ010000327.1:0-1872 GCA_031412455.1 Hyphomicrobium sp.
CCTCGACCGTCACGCTGCGCCATTTGGCAAAGTCGGCGAGCGTAATGCCTTTGTTGGTTGGCCCACCTGGATCGTAGGGATCGTTCGAATACGTGTTATCGCCTGGTATTCCCAACAGCATCGGTGGCACGCCGATCGCCAATGCAATCTCACGCGCGGCGGAGTTTTTGGCTTCGATGAAGTCCATGTCTTTTGGCGTCATCGATAGCGGCTTCCAATCGAGGCCGCCTTCGAGCAACAGCGGCCGGCCTGCGTGCGCGGCGCCTTGGAAGCTCGTTTCGAGCTCGCTCTTCAGCCGCGCAAACTGCTCTTGCGTCATCTGGCCATTGGCGGCCGAGTAGACGAGCGCGCCTGAGGGCCTTGCCGAATTATCGAGCAGCGCTTTGTTCCAGCCCGACGCCGTGTTGTGAATATCGATCGCGACCGCGGCGGCTTCGATCGGGCTCATGCCGTAATGATCGTTGGCTGGATGAAACAGGCGCGTGTGCAAGATCGGCCTAACGCCCGGCACCGCGTCATTGATGAAGCGCACCGATTTGCCGCCCGCCGTATACGTGTGACCCTCAGGCCAGCCATCCGGGCCCGGCAGCACCTTCATGCGATCGGGGCGCAAATTATGCAGCTCGCGAATTTGGCCATCGACGCTGACGGCTTCGACGTACGCGTTGCCAGCGACGAGCAGGAAGCCGTACCAGGCTTCGAGGAAATCGGTGCCCGTATGATCGAGGCTCGGGCGGCGGATCAGATCAAGAAGCGGATGCTGGTCAGCCTCGATGCCGTTTTCATAGAGCAGCAGCGGGATCGAGGCTGCGGCTTCTGCCACCATACGAACGCTGCGATAGACGATCGCGTTCTGCATGAAGCCTTCGCGCGCGAAGGCTGAGTAATCGCGCGGGCTCCACACCGGTTCGCCGAGGTTGTCATACGCAATCAATGGGCCTGCGCGGGAGGCTTTATATTCGGTGTTTGGCGACTCCGCTCTTTGATTGGCGCTCGGCGACTCTCCTTCGTCGAGCCGGCCGCCGAGCGCGAACGTCTCCGCGCGCCGGCCGGAAGCGCCGGCAGTTGCGCCAGACACGCGACCGCGCTTCGGAAAAAGGCGCGTCAGCGCCTCCGAGAAAATCGGCATCATCATTTCCTTTAAAGAAAACTAAGTCCCAGCGCCGCGTCTTGAGCTCACAGCATCCGCACTTGCGGCACAGCTCCATCACTCAGCAGCAGATCCGTAATCGCCCAAACGAGCGCATCGGCGCGATCGGGACTTTTCCCGCGCACCGTGCCGTCTATGCCGAACGCTGTCAGCTGATCTTCAAGCTCATCGAAGCGCCCGACATGCACCACGCGGCCTGCCGCATAGAGTGAGGCGACCGGTTCGGCGCGAACCCACTTGCCGCGCGTGGCTCTGACTTTCACGATCGGCAAATTTCGTCGGTATTGTTGCACGACGCCGATCACGAGATCGCCGCCCTGGTTGACTTCCGCGACCATGCGATCGGCTTCAAAATCGTCATACGCGGCGACCGCCGCCTTCGCCCACACATCGGGCGTGCGCCCCTGTATCGTGCGATCGGCGAGCACGTAAGCGCGGCCATCGACACCCAAACCGGCAACGATAATCCCGCACGCATCCGACGTAATCGTCGCCGTCACTGGCGGATCGAGTGCAACGACGACGCGGCGCATCTCGGGCATCACGGCTACGCGCGATTGCTCGATCCAACTGCGCCGCCATAAACTCTCATTTGACTCTTCGACCACCTCGCCGAGCAATTCCTGGCGGCCCAACGCCGAGCCCGCATAACGGCGCGTCATCTCCGCCAGAAACGCCGGCGCAAGATTGATCGCATTGTCGGCGGTCGATAAGTTGACCGT
>JANOCZ010000328.1:0-1839 GCA_031412455.1 Hyphomicrobium sp.
CTTGATGTCGGCCGGCATTCCCTACGATTCAGCTGAAGGCCGCGCGATCTGCGGCGCTATTTCAGCGATCATGACCGGCGTCTCCTACGCGACCAGCGCCGAGATGGCCAAGGAACTCGGCCCCTTCCCCGGCTATAAGCCCAACGCCCAGGACATGCTGCGCGTGATGCGCAATCACCGCCGCGCCGCCTACGGTCAAACGTCGGGCTACGAACAATTGTCCGTCGCCCCGGTGCCTCTCGATCACGCATCGTGCGCCGATGTCCGTCTCGTTGACGCCGCGAAATCCGCCTGGGACCGCGCCCTCGCGCTCGGCGAAGAATACGGCTACCGCAACGCCCAAGCGACCGTCGTCGCGCCGACCGGCACGATCGGCCTCGTCATGGATTGCGACACGACCGGCAACGAACCCGACTTCGCCCTCGTCAAATTCAAGAAACTCGCCGGCGGCGGCTACTTCAAGATCATCAACCAGTCGGTGCCGGAAGCCCTGGGCAAACTCGGCTACAGGCCGCACCAGGTTGCCGAGATCGAAGCCTACGCGGTCGGCCACGCTTCGCTCAAGCAATCCCCCGCGATCAACCACACGACCCTCAAAGCGCGCGGCTTCACCGACGAAGCATTAGCAAAAATCGAAAGCGGCTTGGGCGCTGCGTTCGACATCAAGTTCGTCTTCAATCGCTGGACACTGGGCGACGATGTCCTGACCAACGTGCTTGGCGTCCCAGTCGAAAAACTGTCCGACCCGGCGTTCGATCTGTTCGCGCACTTGGGCTTCTCCAAAAAAGATGTCGAAGCGGCCAACGAACACGTTTGCGGCGCCATGACCCTCGAGGGCGCTCCGCACCTGAAGGCTGAACATCTCCCCGTCTTCGATTGTGCCAATCCGTGCGGTCGCAAAGGCCGCCGCTTCCTCTCGGTCGGAAGCCACATTCACATGATGGCGGCCTCGCAACCGTTCATCTCGGGCGCGATCTCCAAGACGATCAACATGCCCAACGACGCGACGGTCGAGGATTGCAAACAGTCCTACATGCTGTCGTGGACGCTGGCCCTCAAAGCCAACGCGCTCTATCGCGACGGCTCGAAACTTTCGCAGCCACTCAATTCTCAAGTCCTCGGCGACGATGACGAAGATACCGGTGAATCAGCCGCCGAAGCATTACTCGCCCTGCCCGGCATGGCGGCACGAACGGCCGCCGTCTCTGAGCGCATTGTCGAAAAAATCGTCGAGCGCATCCAGTACATCAAACAGCAAGACCGCGAAAAACTTCCCGGACGCCGCAAGGGCTATACGCAAAAAGCCAACGTCGGCGGCCATAAAGTGTATCTGCGCACCGGCGAATACGACGACGGCCGCTTAGGCGAAATCTTCGTCGACATGCACAAGGAAGGCGCCGCCTTCCGCTCCTTGATGAACAACTTCGCGATCGCCATTTCGCTCGGCCTCCAATACGGCGTGCCGCTCGAGGAGTACGTCGAAGCCTTCACCTTCACGCGCTTTGAACCGGCTGGCCTCGTGCAGGGCAACGAGACGATCAAGAACGCGACGTCAATCCTCGACTACATCTTCCGCGAACTCGCCGTCTCCTATCTCGGCCGCCACGATCTGGCCCACGTCGATCCGCGCGAAATCGTTGGCGAGACAGGTCTAGGTTCCGGCGACGACGCAACCGACGCGCAACTCGATTTGGATTTGCCAGAAAGCGTGACCAAGGTTTTGTCGAAGGGCTTCACGCGCGGCAATCCGTTGCGCATCGCCAGCCGCGGCGGCCATCAAGTGCCGCATCAGTCGAGCGGAACCGGCAGCTCACATCAAGACCACAGCGACGTCACCGG
>JANOCZ010000329.1:0-9092 GCA_031412455.1 Hyphomicrobium sp.
CGGCCTGAGCCATGCGCTCGACGAAATCCCCGCCGGGGACAATGACATCGAACCCCGGGTTCCCCGCGCGAAGCTTGGCGAACAACTCGTCGTTCGTGGCAAACAGGCTCATGTTGACCTCAACGCCTGACGCCGCCTTGAAATCTTCGAGCGTTGTCTCCCCGATGTACGTATCCCAGTTATAGAAGTTGAGCTTGGCTTTTTCGTCCGCCGCGAATGCTCTGCCGCCGAATTTGGGCGCGGAGAATGTCAGCCCAACAGCTGCTGCACCAAATCCGCCCAGCCCACCGAGAAACGACCGCCGTGATCTGCGTTTGGCCGAGCTTATTTTCGAAGAGTTGTTCATCGATCCGTCACTCCTTTATGTCTGAACTCACGCACATTCTTCGCGCCTGTGACGAAACGAATTATGCGCCAGCGCTGCGCATCTCGTTCAGCTACCGATCCCCCCGAGACAAATGAATTTCGTCTCAAGATATTCGTCGAGCCCTTCTGAGGCGCCCTCGCGGCCGATCCCAGATTCCTTCACGCCGCCAAAGGGCACCGCTTCGTTTGAAAAGATACCCTCATTGACGCTAACCATCCCAGCGTCGAGCTTCTCGGCCACGCGCCAAGCACGGCTGAGATTCTGTGTGAACACGTAGGCCGCAAGGCCGAAAGGCGTGTCGTTCGCAATATAAACGGCCTCGGCTTCAGTCTCAAAGCGCATCAGCGCTGCGACTGGTCCGAAGATTTCTTCATTTACGATCGCCATGTCGGTGGTGACACCGCCGATGACGCGGGGCTCGCAATATAGTTTGCCCGGCAGAACCGCTCCACCGCCGCTGAGAATTTTGGCGCCCCGCTCAACGGCATCGGCAACGAGCGTCCTGACCTTTTCGATAGCCTCGGCGTTTATCAGCGGACCGATCGTTGTCGTGGCTTCGTTGCCTGGCCCAACCTGCAAGCGGGAAACAGCCGCAACAAGCGCCGCTGCAAACCGATCGTAAATACCCGCCTGGACGAGAATACGGTTCGCGCACACGCACGTTTGTCCAGCGTTCCGGTATTTCGATGCCAGCGTACCTGCAATGGCTTGGTCGAGATCCGCATCGTCGAACACAATGAGCGGCGCATTGCCGCCAAGTTCTAACGTCAGCTTTTTCACCGTCCCGGCACACTGCCGGTATAGCGCTTTTCCGACCGCCGTTGACCCGGTAAACGTCAACTTGCGGACGCGCGCATCATCAGTGAAAACTTGCCCGACCGCCGCCGCGTCGAGCGTCGTCACGACGTTGAAAACGCCGGGCGGAACACCCGCATCAAGCGCAAGTTTAGCGACGGCCAGAGCACACAGCGGCGTCTCCTCGGATGGCTTGACAACGATCGTGCATCCAGCCGCCAGCGCACAGGCGACTTTGCGCGTTATCATCGCGATCGGAAAATTCCACGGCGTGATTGCTGCTGTAACACCGACCGGCTGCTTGATCGTGATGTAGCGGCGCGATGCAACCGTCGTCGGAATAGTCCGGCCGAAAGCGCGCTTGCCCTCTTCTGCAAACCATTCGACGAACGACGCGCCGTACGCGACTTCGCCGCGCGCTTCCGCAATCGGCTTGCCTTGTTCAGCAGTCATCAGCTGCGCCAGTGACTCGGTCTCAGCCGTTATCAAATCGAACCACCGGCGTAAAATCTGACCCCGATCTTTGGCGGTTCGCGCTGACCAGGCTGGAAAAGCCGAGCTCGCGGCGTCGATTGCGCGAACCGCGTCCGGCGCACCGAGATCTGGCACCCGCGCGATCTCCAGACCGTTCGCTGGATTGGTCACGGCGAATGTCCGGGGTGACGTGACCCATATCCCACCAATCAAAGCCGAAGTCGGATATTTGGCCAGTGCGATGGTCATCAAAATTCCTCAGCGCAGTGTGATAGAAATGGACTTTAGGTCGGCATACTTGTGAAGGGCATGTAGCGAGCGGTCACGACCGAAGCCCGATTGCTTGAATCCTCCAAACGGCATTGTAATATCGCAGCTGTCCCATCCGTTGACCCACACGAGCCCGGCTTTCAATTCGCGCGCGGCGCGATGCGCAAGACTGATGTCCTTCGTCCACAATCCAGCCGCCAAGCCGTAGGGCGTGTCGTTGGCGAGACGTATTGCATCCTCCGGCGTTTTAAACCGGGTCACCGCGAGCACCGGACCGAACACTTCTTCACGCGAGATCCGAGCCGATGGCGCCACCCGATCGAAGACTGTGGGCTCGATATAAAACCCCCCACTATCCTGACGCGCTCGCCCACCACCGAGCTTGAGCGCTGCACCGTCCCCTTTCGCGGACGCGATATAGGTCAACGCCGTCTGCATTTGCTCGGCAGATACCATCGCGCCAAAGTTTGTCTTCGGATTGAGCGGATCGTCGGGCACGATGGTCCGGGCTACGGCAATGAGCCGGTCGAGAAACGCGTCAGCGACATCCTCCTGGACGAGAAGACGAGAGCCAGCGGTACAAACTTCGCCCTGGTTGTAGAAAATCCCCCATGCAGCTTCGGTCGCTGCAGCATCGAAATCGGGACAATCTGCGAAAATAATGTGCGGTGACTTGCCACCGAGCTCAAGACTGACGCGCTTGAGGTTGCTCTGCCCCGAATACTGCATGAGCAGCTTTCCGACCGGCCCCGAACCGGTGAACGCCAGCATATCGACGTCCATATGCAGCGCGAGAGACTTGCCAGCGGTCGCGCCATACCCTGGAACGATATTAAGCACGCCGGCGGGAAGCCCGGCCTCAAGCGCCAATGCGCCAAGCTTCAGCGCCGTCATGGGCGATTGCTCAGCTGGCTTGACGACGATCGAATTCCCCATCGCCAGAGCCGGCGCGATCTTCCACATGGCCATCAGCAACGGAAAATTCCACGGCACGATCACGCCGATAACGCCAAGCGGCTCGTGCACGGCAAAAGACAAGCGATCAGTCGTTTCCGGTCCTACTTCCCCGTGAACCTTATCAAGCGCCTCGGCATAATAGCGCAACGTTGAAATTGAACCGGGCACGTCGCCGCTTATTGCGTTTTGTATTGGCTTACCGACATCTAGACTTTCGAGCACAGCGAATGCCTCGGCATCGCGCTCGATTAACTCAGCAAGCTTAAACAGAATTCGCTTTTTCTTGCGATAATGCAGTTTCCGCCAGCGTCCGTCCTCGAACGACGAACGCGCCGCCTTAACCGACGCATCGATATCCGCAGCATCGCATTCAGCTATGTGATTAATGACGACGCCGTTTCGCGGCGCGACGTTTGGGAACGCTCGGCCCGACGCGCTTTGTGTCAGACGTCCGTCGATAACGGCAAAGCGCGGCAATTCGATCGTTCGAGCCAAAGATTCGAAATGAGCCAGCGACGACATCGGTCCAAGCCTCACGCTACGTCTGCATACCACAAATGATCGAGCGGCGTGACGACGCGCTCGAAGCTCTCACGCTCGACCGTCTTTAGCCGACTGTAGACGTCTTGAAATCCGTCGCCAAAAGCCGTGCGCACAACCTCCGACGACTTGAACGTCTCGAGCGCATTCGCCCAGACCGTCGGCAGCGGCGCGGCTGCAATCTGTGCCGAGTCACCCTCAACAGCCGGTCCAGGATCGATCTTGTTTGTGATGCCGTGCTGTATTCCAGCGAGAATAGCCGCCATCACGAGATAAGGGTTGGCATCGGCGCCAGCAACCCGATGTTCGACACGCGTGGCTCGGGCGTTGCCACCGGGGATACGTAGCGCGACCGTGCGATTGTTGAAGCCCCACTGCGCCGTCATCGGCACATAGGCTTTAGGCACATATCGGCGATACGCGTTGGCCGACTGTGCCCAAACGGCCATGAAATCCGGCATCGACGCCTTGAGCCCCCCGATCGCGTGCCGCAACAACGGCGACACAGGAGAGCCAGCAAAAAGATTGTCACCCGCACTGTCGAGCAAGCTGACGTGAACATGCATTCCAGATCCGGTCCAATCGTGATGCGGCTTCGCCATGAAGGTCGCATCGACATTGTTGGCTCGTGCCGCAGCTTTCACGGCCCGCTTTAGAAGCAGTCCATCGAGTGCAGCGGCGACCGCATCGGCTTTGTGTTTGAGATTGATCTCAAATTGTCCCGGACCGGACTCCTGCATGACCGCATCGACGGGAAGACCCTGGGCCTCGCCTATCCGATAGATGTCGTCGATGAAACGGCCGACACAATCCATTTCCTCAAACTGGAAGGTCATCGGCCGCTCGGGATCGTTTGATAGCCCGTCCGGCGTCACAAGGCCAAACATGCCGCTGCTATTCCGCTTGGTCACATAGAATTCGAGTTCGACCGCGGCAACGGGTGTTTGCTTCGCTTTTCTAAACACCTCGACCTGCGCCGCAAGAATCGCGCGCGGATCGAGTTCATCACGCACCTCAGGCGCGATGACCGCTTGCCCGTGCGTGGTACCGTTAACCGGAACCGGCACCAGCGTGCCCGGTATGAGGCGGCACGCCACATCGGGATCGCCTGTCTCCCAAAGCCGCCCCGTCTCCTCGATGCAATTCCCACGCGGGTCCATGATGAAAACCGACGTCGGCAACATAATGCCGCTTTCCGCCACGCTGACGAGATCGGACCGCCGGATCCTCTTACCGCGCGCGATCCCGTTCATGTCGAACAGGAAGAGATCGATCCATTGCACGGTCGGACAAGTATCGAGAAAAACTCTCGCTTCATCGACCGCGCGCGAATGAGTGCCGCTCATAGTTGTCTACCTCCGGCGGCCGCGCCAAAGCGGCGAAATAACGAAACCGAATCCGGATTGAGTTTCGCTTTCCACTCCGGATGCCATTGAACTCCAAGCGTGAAATCGTGCCCCTCTGGCGCGCGGATCGCCTCGACGAGTCCGTCTTGCGCGTGCGCCTCAGCAACGAGCCCTCGGCCGAGCCTCGCAACACCCTGCCAATGCAGCGAATTGACCATAATCTCGTCACGCCCGACCCAATCTTGCAGCCGCCCTTTGAGCACAACTGGATGAACGGGTCCGAATTTCTCCTCCATGCCCACGCCGTCACGCTCGCGATGATCGGTGTGGCCTTGAATGTTATGAACCGCCTGATGGAGGCTCCCGCCCAGTGCAACGTTGAGCTCCTGAAATCCGCGGCAGATTGCAAATAGTGGTATTCGTTTTTCGATAGCCGCCCTGATCAACGGCAGCGTGACCGCATCGCGCGCTGGATCGAGGTAGTCGGGTTTAAACGGCGCTTCGTCGCCATAGTGGTACGGCTCAACGTTAGAGAGGCTTCCCGTGAATAGGAAACCGTCCGCAATTTCGAGCAACCGCGACAGGTCAGATAGCCCCGGCCCGACCGGCGCGAGTAGCGGCTGGCAATCCGAAATCTCAGCAACCGCCGCGATGTATTTTCGGCCAACCGCTTCGAACTCAAGCCCGCCGATTTCCTTCGTGCATGCAGGTATGATGACGATCGGCCTTTTCATGCGCCCATCTCCGCGGCGACCTCATGCAACGTCGCATCGAGTGCTTTACGAATGACGAGTTCCGCTTCATCGAACTGCGACTGCGTCCATATTAACGGCGGCGAACAGACCATCGTGTCGAAGACCGCGCGCATAATAAAGCCGTTATTGAAGAAATGATTTCGGCAGATAAGGCCCACGCGACCCGGCTCTGTAAAGCGCCGCCGCGTACGCTTGTCGGCAACAAGTTCGATGGCACCAAGGAAACCCTCAGACCTGACTTCGCCGACCAGCGGATGATCCGCAAACTTGCCAAGCAAGTTCCCCAGCGCTGGTGCCAGCGTTTCACTGACGCGCTGGCATAAGCGCTCACGCTCGATGATTTGTATATTCCTTAATCCAACCGCGCAGGCGACGGGGTGACCAGAATATGTGTAACCGTGATTAAAATCGTCGTCGTGTTCCATGAGCGCTTGGGCAATTTTATCATGGATGATGCAACCACTGAGCGGCAGGTATCCCGACGTGCATGCCTTGGCGAAAGTGACGATGTCGGGCCTGATGTCGTAATGGTGCGACCCGAACCACGCGCCAAGCCGCCCAAAACCGCAAATCACTTCGTCGGCGAGCAGCAATATCCCGTACTTGTCGATGATCTTTTGCACTGCCGGCCAATAACTCGCAGGCGGAATAATGACGCCGCCGGCACCCTGCACGGGCTCGGCTGCAAACGCCGCGACGTTTTCTGGGCCGGCTTTGAGAATTTCGTCCTCAAGCGCCTGCGCTGCTCGCAGTCCAAACGCTTCTAGCTTCTCACCGTCGTGACCCTCACCATACCAGTAGGGATCCATGATATGGCGAAAGCCCTCGTAAACCGGATACGAGTGCGCGTGCACGTGTCCCATGCCGCCCATCGAGCCCGCAGCGATCGTCGAGCCATGATAGGCCATGCGCCGACTTATGATGATGCGCCGCTTCGGTTCGCCCTTAAGCACCCAATAATGCCGCAACAACCGGATCGCTGTGTCGTTAGATTCAGATCCCGAGGACCCGAAGAAGACTTGATTCAGATGTTGAGGCGCGATTTCGGCAAGCTTCTTTGAAAGTGCAACGACCGGCGGATGCGTAGTGCGGAAGAACGTATTATAAAAAGGTAACTGCATCATCTGTTCGTACGCAGTCTGAGCCAGCTCTTGACGGCCGTACCCGACCGCCGTCGTCCATAAGCCCGCCATCCCATCAAGAATTTTGTGCCCTTCGCTATCCCAAATATAGGCACCGTCGCCACGCACGATCACGCGTGCGCCACCGTCGCGCAGCGATTTATGATTGGTAAAAGGATGTAGGTGGTGAAGAGCGTCGAGGTCTTTGACTTGCGCAAATTCGTTGATCACAGCGGAACTCCAGCGGCACAGATATCGAATCAAACATGCTGGGTCGATGTCTGCGGCGTGTAGCCGATGCGCGCGCAAAGCTGCAGTAGTAAAAACTTCGCGGTCAGCGCCGTTGGAATTGGCGCGGAAATGGCCATTCGACTGCTCCTCCGCCTCGACCGAACCGTGATCCGTCAACCTTGAAGCGGCAGCCGATCCGGGATAAGGCTACACCGTAGAACTTATTGGCTACGGTGTAGAATTGTCAAGTGTCGCGCCCCGTTTGGCAAAGACCCGCAAGCCCCGAGGCCGCCGCGGACTCGACAAAAGCCAGATTTTGGACAGCGCATTAGACCTTCTCGCCACCGAAGGCGAAGCGGGCTTCTCAATCCGCAAGCTCGGAGCGAGCATTGGCGTCGATCCCATGACGGTGCTCCATCACTTCGAATCCAAAGAGCAACTTTTGCGGTTGATCGCCGACCGCTCACTGAGCAGCGTGGAGCTGCCGCCCTCATCGAAAGACTGGCAAACCGATTTACGCAAAGTTGCCGACGCCTACCGCGCTCTGGCACATCGCCATCCTCGCCTATTTCATTTGCACTTCCGCTTTCATGCGACGGGTCCCGTCGATCACGCGTCCAGCGAAGTCGTCTACCGAGCTATGCGCGCAACAGGGCTACCCAACGACGTCGCGGCCGGCTTAGGCCTATCCTTCTTCGCGTTTGTGCTCGGGTTCGCATTGGCGGAAACGGAGGGTCTTTTGCTCCCGGTCAACGAACTAGAAGAAGCAGAGCTGCGCGCCCTGCCATCCAGAGATTTCCCGGCGACGCGAGCGCTCATCCCCGCATTTCGCAGTTTAAAACCAGACGCTGCATTCGACGTCTCGGTCTCGGTTTTCATAGATGGTATCGCTGCTCGCTCGCGATCCTTCTCAGCTAACAAGAAAGTTGCCGCGCGTCGGACCTAAAGTCTGCACCCGAACTTCGGCCTCGTCTTTGAGATTGACGCCCGATAACCCGCGCTTTGTCGCTTCGTGGATCAGATACCCCAACTTGTGCGCGGCCTCCTGATAGCTCAATCCCTCGGCCCTGACATTCGAAATACAATTGCGAGCCTCGTCCGTTAGTCCGACGCGCGGCTGATAGGTCATGTAGATGCCGAGACTGTCGGGCGAACTGAGCCCTGGCCGCTCACCGATCAAAACCACGACGATCCGTGCCCCCAAGATTTCACCGATTTCGTCACCGACAGCAACCCGGGCTTGCGTGACAACGATGAGCGGAGAGCTTCCGAGCTCTTCCGTTTCCAACGCCTTGAGCATCACGTCGAGAAATGGCGCGGCATGGCGCTCAACGGCCAAAGCCGATAACCCGTCCGCAACCACAAACACGATGTCAGCAGCTTCAGCATCGCGTGACATCTCTTCGAGCTTTGCCCGTGCCGCCGCATCGAGCCGCCGACCCTTATCCGGGCGCTGCAGATACTCAGCCCGCGTCCGCGCTTGGCTGTTGAGCAAAATCGTTGGGCCGTGCTTAAGCGGCAAAGCCGCGATCAGCGCGCTAGTGTCCAATTCGTGATGCACGGCATTGCGGGCCCGTGCATGCGCCAGCTGAAATTCGAGATGCGGCGCGGTTGGCAGGCTCGTGCCGGCACGTCCCAGGGCAATGCGAGCCGGCGTGAAATCCTTTAAGCGCAGCCACGGATTGTCGGCAACGATAGCGCGCCTATCACCAGGCATATGGCCCTCCATGGCGGTCAAGCGAGATGTGCAAGTGCCCGCTGAAACGGCTTTGGCAACACATCCGCGAGCTTCGAATTCTCTCCGGCAGCAAAAATGCCGGTATCGAGCAACCAAGCTTCGAACTCCGGCGCGGGCTTCAAACCCAAAACTTTTCGAACATAAAGCGCGTCGTGAAACGACGTGGTTTGATAGTTAAGCATGATGTCATCTGATCCCGGTATTCCCATAATGAACGTGACGCCCGCAACACCGAGCATCGTCAACAAGACGTCCATGTCGTTCTGATCAGCTTCGGCGTGATTAGTGTAGCAAACATCGCAGCCCATCGGCACGCCGAGCAGTTTGCCGCAAAAATGATCTTCGAGTCCGGCACGAATGATTTGTTTTCCATCGTAGAGATACTCAGGGCCAATAAACCCGACGACCGTATTGACGAGCAACGGTTTGAACTTACGCGCAACTGCATACGCGCGCGCCTCGAGAGTCTGTTGATCGATGCCGTGATGCGCATTGGCC
>JANOCZ010000330.1:0-8899 GCA_031412455.1 Hyphomicrobium sp.
TCTCGGCAACGGCACGCGACCGTCAATCCGCGCGACCAGCAACGCTACACCGAGCGCCAGCGCCGGAAACATCGGCTGCACCATATAAGTGCCAGGCTTGCTGGAGAGCGCTTCCAGATAGACAAGATAGCCAATGATCCATGCGAGCAAAAACCGCGCAATGCGGCCATCACGGCCACGCCACAGATCCACGATCGCTAGCCCCAGCAGCGCCGTCCCCGGCAAAAATCCAAGCACAATCGCGAGCACAAAAGTCCCGGGAAACGCCCGCAACTTCATATCTTGTGACCCACCGAGCGCGGCGAGAAACTCACGCACATCAAGTCCGGAGAACGGTACGCCGTCTTGCAGTGTGCGCACATAAATCCACGGCGACGCGATCAATAGCGCGATGGACAAACCCATGAGTGGCCGCGTCCGGCTAAGCCACTTGGCGTCCCGATCGAACACATAAAGCGCGATCAGCGTCGCGATAACGAGGATCGGCACGAGCAAGGCGTTAATCAGCATCCCAGCACCGATCGCGATCCATAGCGCCGCCCTGAGAGCCGTCACGTCGTCGGCGGGCGAAGCGCAATAGATCCGCAGCAACGCGACCATTGCAACCGTCGCTGCCAGCAACGACAGCCCTTCCCCAATCGCCAGCGTGCAGACGAGAACCGTCAGCGGCGCTACTGCAAAAAGCGCCGCCGCAACCAGCGCCGCGACGCCCCCAATCAATGGCGCGCTGAGCCAATACAGCGCCAGGACGCTCGCCGTCACGGCGATCATCCCCGGCAACCGATAGACGGTGATGTTACGTTGCTGGCCGTCAGGCGCGAGCGCAGCTGACACCGCTTGCGCCCAGTAAGTCCCGATCGGCCGGAACGCGTGCACGGTGTCGCCATAGCGCGGATCGAGCCACTGCCCGCGAGCCACCATATCCCGCGTCGTCTCCGCATAAACGGCTTCCGTACGATCAACGGCTGGCAGTCTCAAGACGCCGGGCAAGTAGACTGCAAGGCAAAGCCCCAGGAGCAGGATCAAGCTGAGATGGCTGTCCCTGGCAATTCCGCGCACGCCACTTTTGATTGCCTTGAGTAAGCTCACGCGGCCCCCGACCCTGCCTTGACAGTCCAGCTGAAGTCGGGTGATTGCGCATTCTCATGCCAAAAACACAAGGAGATTTCGCGCCATGGCCGGGACAAAACCGACGCCGCAAGCCAACCGTGCGCGGCTGATCGAGATCGTCAAGGCCCGGTCCTTTCAAGAAGGGCCTGAGATGCGGCTGGCGTCTGGCAAGACGTCCACATTTTACTTCAACATGAAGCCGACGATGCTCGACAGCGAAGGCGCGTACTTGATTGCGACACTCATTCTCGACCAACTTGAAAGCGTCGACGTCGATTTGATCGGCGGTCTGGAAATGGGCGCGGTACCGATCGCCGCCAGCGTCACGGCCTTAGCCCACGCGCGGGGCCGCAAATTGCCGGCATTCTTTGTCCGCAAGCAAGCCAAGGAACACGGCACGAAAAGCCTGGTCGAGGGACTGGGCCCCGGCGAAACGATGCTTGGTAAACGCGTCGTCATTGTCGAAGACGTTACGACGACCGGCGGCTCGGCCATCAAAGCCGCCGAGGCAATCCGCGAGGCAGGTGCCACAATTATCCGCGTCATCACGATTGTCGACCGCCTCGACGGCGCTGGCGAGGCGTTTGCCGCAGCGACATTGGATTTAAAGCCTCTCCTCACATTGGCCGACTTTTGCGGCTAAATCAGCCGAGCCGTGCGGCAAAATGAGACAACACCGCATGAGCAGTGTTCAGAGCATTGCTCGGAAATAGCTTTTTCCCGCGCGTTGCTGTCGATCGCGCCGCAACCGGCAACTTTTCGATCGATGAGGCGTCTAACTCGTGCGGACCGGTTCAATATACGGGTCAGTGATGGAAAATCCGGGCAAAAGACCAACGAGGCCAAACGTGGCGTTGCGGCATCGGCGTAGGGCGGTGATGAGATCTTTAGGCGGCGCGAATTTCGCCCGTTGGACATCAACGCGTCCGCATATGCGCACCTTCGTCACCTACCGCCCACCGAGCGATACGAACAACACACGTTATCCACAGCCTAATACATCGACCAACCGCAATTTAAGTGGCGAAACCGACCGGGCCGAGCTGTCATCGCCGTCTCGCTCGGAGGCTGCATCGATGCACGCTCTACCAATTTGGCGCCGCACCATTTCACTCGCTGCCGACGCAGTGGTCTTGACGCTTGCCGCGCCGTTTTTCGCGGGTTGGTGGCTTTTCAAAGCCGCGCGGCGGCTGACAAAATCTTGACGTCATCCATCCGAAAAGACACGCGCTACTCCGCAGCGACCTGACGTCCGCTCACAGGCCCCGCGCGACGCACCTCGGCGTCGACATACGCGTCGAACTTCGCGAAATTTTTGTTGAACATGTCCGCAAGCTTCTGAGCGGCCACGTCGTAAGCTTTGGGATCGGCCCACGTATCCCGAGGAGTCATCAACTTCGCGTCGATACCAGCCAGCATTACCGGAACCTTGAACCCGAAGACCGGATCGACGCGCATCGTCTGTTGCGCCAAATCTCCAGCTAAAGCCGCATTGAGCAGAGCCCGCGTAACCTTGATCGGCATACGTGTTCCCTCGCCGTACTTCCCGCCCGTCCAACCCGTATTGACGAGCCAGCAATCAACGCTGTGCCGGGCAATAAGATCACGCAACAAGTTGCCGTAGACGCTGGGATGACGCGGCATGAACGGCGCGCCGAAACACGTCGAGAATGTCGGCTGCGGCTCGCTTCCCATGCCCTTTTCGGTGCCCGCGACCTTAGCCGTGAAGCCGGACAGAAAATGATACATCGCCTGGCTCGGCGTGAGTTTGGCGATCGGCGGCAGCACGCCGAACGCATCGGCCGTCAGCATGACGATGTTTCTAGGATGCGTCGCGGTTCCAGTCGCGCTGGCGTTGGGAATGGCGTCCAGCGGATAAGCCGAACGCGAATTTTCAGCCAGCCTGTTGTCGTCGAAATCAGCCACCCTCGTCTTTGCGTCGAGGACGACGTTTTCCAGCACCGTCGCAAACCTATTCGACGCGTTCCAGATTTCAGGTTCCGCAGTTTTGGAAAGGCGGATCGTCTTCGCGTAACAGCCGCCTTCGAAATTAAAGATACCCTTTTCGCTCCAGCCATGTTCGTCATCGCCGAGAAGCTCACGCGATGGATCGGCTGACAGCGTGGTTTTGCCGGTTCCAGATAGCCCGAAAAAGACCGCCGACGATCCGTCCTGCCCGACGTTGGCCGAGCAATGCATAGGCATGACGCCCTTTGCCGGCAGAATGTAGTTGAGGAAAGAGAACACGCTCTTCTTGGTCTCGCCCGCATAACTTGTCCCGCCGATCAGCACGATGCGCTTGGTGAAATTGCACGCGATGACCGTTTCGCTGCGCGTTCCATGATAGAGCGGCGCGGCGCGAAAGCTCGGCAGATTGACGACCGTGAACTCCGGCACGAACGACGCGAGGTCTGACGCCGGCGGACGCCGCAGCAAGTGACGAATGAAAAGCGCGTGCCACGCGTACTCCGTGACGATGCGCGTGCTGAGCCTATGCGTTGTGTCGGCACCTGCATAAAGATCTTGAACGAACAATTCTTTGTGGCGCGCGAAATTGATGAAATCCGCAAGCAGACGATCGAACTGCTCGTCCGACATCTCCTTGGAGTTGTCCCACCAGATGGCTTTTTCAGTCTCCGCATCGCGAACGACATATTTGTCCTGCGCTGACCGGCCCGTATGCTGGCCGGTTTCGACGGCAAAGGCCCCCGATGCCGCCATCTTTCCCTCGCCCCGGCGGATGGCAATTTCCATCAATTCGGACTCGAGCGTATTGCGCCGGATCTTCGCCGACGGGTCGAGCGGGAACAGCTGAAGAGCCATTGGGTCTCCTTGAGCACCAGGCGAACGGGAAGAATATAGTCTGACATAGAACCGTTAAGAGCCAGCGAGCGTTCGCCGGCACCGCGTCGAATTTCAATACCTACGAGACCTCAGTTAACTCTTCAACATGTTCAAAAGTCGATGCGACGAACGGGCAATTTTCTCGGCAACACATTGTTCACACTCGCTTATCACCAGTTTCCACAAGCGATCCGTTGAGCCCGCGCAGTAAGGCTCCTCGCACGGCTTATCTACACAGATTGCATGACCAGTTGCCCGCACCAGCGCGCCCAAGCTTGCTACGCGAGACCCTGTCGCCTATTCAGGAGGCATTCAGGGTCAACGGTCCAATTGGACCCAGCGCCACATTTGGCTCATCTTGCGGCCATAGAGCGCTCAGTGGCTGGCACACGTCGCCCACCCCCGGGCTTTGAGAGGAAACAATGAAAGAGAAGAGCACCATCGCGCTGGTCGATGACGAACGGAATATTCTGACCTCGCTCCGCATGGCCTTGGAAGCCGAAGGCTACAAGGTACGGACCTACGGGGACGGCGTCTCAGCGCTCGAAGCCCTAACCGAAGAACCAGCAGACCTTGGTATTTTCGACATCAAGATGCCGCGTATGGACGGCATGGAGCTGCTGCGCCGCGTCCGCCAGCAATCGACGATGCCGGTCATCTTTCTGACCTCGAAAGACGAGGAGATCGACGAACTCTTCGGCCTCAAAATGGGTGCCGACGACTACATCGCCAAGCCGTTTTCACAGCGCCTGATTGTCGAGCGCGTCAAAGCCATCCTGCGCCGCGCCGCGCCCAAGGATGCAGCGACTGACGAGGAAGAAGCCAAGCGCGTTCTCGAACGCGGCAAACTGAAGCTCGATCCTGAACGCCACACCTGCCATTGGGACAACAAGCCGGTCACCTTGACCGTCACCGAATTCCTCATTCTCCAGGCCCTCGCGACCAGGCCCGGCGTTGTCAAAACCCGCGACGCCCTGATGGACGCAGCCTACGACGATCAGGTTTACGTGGACGACCGCACCATCGACAGCCACATCAAGCGCCTGCGCAAGAAGTTCAAGCAGGTTGATGACGATTTCGACGTTATTGAAACGCTGTATGGTGTCGGCTACCGCTTCAAAGAATAGTGCAGCAGCGAGCAGACGCCGAACCAAGCCATCGGAGTGGAGTAGGGATGGCTCTAAATATCAACGGAGTTGCCGAGAGCGTGGCGCAGAACGTCGCCGCGCCCCGAACCGCGCACGCTGAGCGGACGACCCAGACTGCCGCTGAGCGGCCAACAATGACTGCGCTAGCGCAGAAGTGGTCGGCGACCGTGGCTGGCTACTACGCGCCGTTTGCCCTTTGGTTACAGACCCAGCCCATCCCGTGGTTCGTCGGCGCCTCGCTGCGCCGCCGCATCCTCGTCACCAACATCTTCGGCCTCGCCGGGCTTCTGCTGGCGATGCTCTACATCAGCATGCATCATGGCTGGTTGCTCGATGCGAAAGTCGCCGTCGTCAAAACCGTATCACGCATCACCGCCGAAGCTATCGCCTATCGCGCCTTGAACGAGCGCGCCATCTTCGACACCAACCGTCTGCCGGAAAGGACCGCGCCCCGCGCCCAGCGCGATGACGCCTTTGCCGCTCTGGAATTGCCGATCGATCCTCAGCAAGCCGCTCTCGTTCTGAAAAAACTCGTGGGCCCGGCCGATCTAAAGGCGCGCATCTATTCGCAAAAAGGCACGCTGATCCTCGACAGCGATACGCTCTTCTCGAAAGCCCCTCCAGATCCAGCCTCCGCCGTTCCGCTCGAGCAACAGCCGCGCTTGAAGAACTTTTGGACTCGCTTCCACTATTGGCTGATCAACAAGGAATTGAAGGTCTACCGCGAACTCGGCACCGCCAACGGCTTTCTCTATCCAGAGGTCAAACAAGCTGCTGAGCAGGGCGTGGAAAAAGCGATGCTGACTTTGAATGCGAAGGGCCAGCAGATCGTTTCGATGGCCGAGCCGATCAAGCGCGGCAGCCGCCTGATGGGCGTTCTCCTCGTCTCAACTCAACCCGGCGATATCGACGACGTTTTGTGGGACGAGCGCTGGTTAATTTTGCAGATCGCCGGCATCGCGCTGCTCGTCGCCACCGCAAGTTCGCTACTCTTGGCGCGCACGGTTGCTGGACCGATGCGTCGTCTGTCGGAAGCGGCCAACCACACCAGCCGCAATATCAGCGCCCGCCAGGAGCTCCCCGACTTTACCAACCGCCGCGACGAGGTCGGCCAGATGGGTCGCGCCTTTACTGCCATGACCGGTGCCCTCTACCGCCGCATCGAAGCCAGCGAAAAATTCGCAGCCGACGTCGCTCATGAGCTGAAAAACCCACTCGCCGCCGCCAGGTCGACGGCCGAGGCATTGACCTACGCGAAAACCTCAGACCAGCGCGACGAACTCGTCGGCCAGATTCAAGCCGAATTGAAACGGCTCAACCGCCTCATCAACGATGTCTCGAATGCCTCGCGCCTCGACGCCGAACTCGCCCGCCAGGAAATGCAACCCGTCAGCATCCGCAGCGTGCTCGATACCGTCGCTGGCATTTTCCGTGACATGCTCGCCGAAGATGAGACGAACATTCGCGCGATATTGGACCCGGTCGCGTCCGAGGCAGCTTATGTCGTGATCGGCAACGACGGTCGGCTTGGCCAAGTGTTCACCAACCTTGTCGACAACGCATTGTCGTTCTCGCCGGCTGGCTCAACAATCACGCTTCGCGCCCGCCCGGTCGGCAAACGCATCGAGATCACGGTCGAGGATGAGGGACCCGGAATTCCCGAGGACAAACTCGCCACGATCTTTGAGCGCTTCTACAGCGACCGCCCGGCAACCGACAGCAGTCGAGGCAAGAACTCCGGCCTCGGCCTGTCAATTTCCAAAGAGATCATTGCCAGCCATCGCGGCGATATCTTCGCCGAAAATCGCATTGATCCGGCAACCGGCACCGTCAAGGGCGCGCGCTTCGTGGTCCGCTTGAACGCAGCCAACGGCAACGGCGGCGATAACGGCCGCCGCGCATGACGGCTGGGCTCGAAGCCTCCGTCTGTCTCCACGCGACAACCATCGCCGTCGGTGGCCGGGCAGCGATCATCCGCGGCCCCTCGGGATCTGGGAAATCAGACCTCGCGCTTCGTTGTCTGACCCAAGCGCCGTCAACCCTCGTCCCGCAGCCCGCAATCCTGGTCGCCGATGACCAAACCCTCGTCAAACGCGATGGCCAAACGCTCGCCGTCTCATCCCCCCAGGCCTTGCAGGGACTGCTCGAAGTGCGAAGCGTTGGCCTTATCCGCGTTGACTTCACCTCTCCGGCAATCGCTGTCTTGTGTATCGACTTGATCGAAGACGGCCCGATCGAGCGCTATCCAGACCCTTGGCCGACCACCGAATTGCTGGGACTGTCCGTGCCGCTGCTGCGACTTCGAGCTTTCGAACCAACTGCGCATTTAAAAGTTCTACTTACGTTGAAAATGGCGAGCCTCCCGCCGGTTCGCGAAGGTCGCTGATTTTATTGGTGCCAAAGCAACGCCGCATAACGAGCAATTGGCAACGCCGCAAATATCGCTTGCGCTAGCGCCGAACCCTTGTCACCTTCCGCCGCGCCCGCTTGCACCGCATTATTGCCCTGAACCGGGCTCGAGTTTGGGCTGAGGATTGGCTAGCCTTCCATGATCGGACTAGTGATTGTCACCCACGGCGGCTTGGCGGCGGAATTTCGCCACGCGCTCGAGCATGTCGTCGGCCGGCAGACGCAACTGGAAACTATAGCGATCGGCCCCGACGACGATTTGACGGCGCGGCGTCAGGATATCCTGGACGCCGTCCGCAACACCGATACGGGCAAGGGCGTCATCATCCTGACGGATATGTTCGGCGGCACGCCCTCAAACCTCGCGATCTCGGTAATGGACGAAGCCAAAGCGGAAGTTATCGCCGGGATTAACCTGCCGATACTCGTGAAGCTGGCCAGCATTCGCACCGAGATGGGTCTTCCCCAAGCCGTGGCAATGGCGCGCGACGCCGGCAAGAAATACATCAAGGTGGCGAGCCAGGAATTATCGGGCCAATCGTAGAAACTGGACTGGCGTAGAACCGGGCATTGAGAATCCGGATGAGAAATGGGAGCGCAGCGTGCCGGAGATCAAGACGAGTAAGCGCCCCGAAGCGATCGTTATGATCCGCAACGTGAAGGGCCTGCACGCGCGGGCCTCGGCGAAATTCGTGAAATGCGCTGAACGCTACTCAGCCAACGTGACGGTCACCCGCGATGGCCAGTCTGTCGGCGGCACGTCCATCATGGGGCTGATGATGTTGGCCGCAGGCCCCGGGAGCGAACTGCACATCACGTCCGAAGGCCCTCAAGGACCCGAGGCTTTGCAGGCCCTGGTCGCCCTCGTCGAAGCCGGCTTCGACGAGGAATGCGTCGGCGACGGCTAAAAAAAACTGAGGGCACCTCGAAAGGTACCCCCAGCTTGTCGTTCCAGTCCAGTTTGCCAATTTCCGTGCAGATCGACGTTTACTTCATCAAGTACAGCGTCGAGATCTTCAAAGCGATGTCGCGGAACGCTGCTTTCAATTGGTCGCCATCGGCGGCCGAGTAGGCCTTCGACGCGTCACTTGCGCAGTTTTTCAGCGTGTTGATCGCCGTTTGATTGCCCTGCAGATCGAAGCCGACCGTGTACACTTCGATATTGTCGGTCTTCATCTGGTTGCAGATAGCTAAGGCTTGACCAGCAGAGCTGTTGCTGTTGGCATTTCCGCCGCCCGAGTTCGTCGCAATACCGGTGTTACCGTACGTGTAGTTGTATTCACCGTCCGTCATCAAGATCGCAATCTTCTTGTTCTTCGGCGCGGTGTAGGCAACGGGCTTGCTGGCAAGCGGCAGGATGCTGGCCCACTTCGGCGAGATCATGTAGT
>JANOCZ010000331.1:0-5691 GCA_031412455.1 Hyphomicrobium sp.
CTCCCCGCGCTGCACGCGATCCTCGTCAATCCGTTGCAACCGATGCCAGCTGACAAGACAGTGCGTGTATTTCGCGCCCTCAATGCCGCGAAAATTACGCGACCCACCGATGCCCAACCGCCCGGCCCATACGCCAACGCGCAAGCACTGCTCGATTATATGACGGCGACGGGCAACCACCTCGAAGCCGCGAGCCTCCACGTCGCGCCCGTCATCGCCGAAGTGAAGCACGCGCTGACCGGCATCACTGGCTGCCTCTACGCAGCCGTCTCCGGCGGCGGACCAACGTGTTTCGCGATATTCGAAACGCCAGCCGCAGCCGCCCACGCCACCGCCGCGCTCTCAGTCGCCCACCCCACCTGGTGGATCAAACCAACCCGTCTTTCATAAATTTTCGTCATCCCGCGCGCGACGCTGGAAGCTAGGCGATCGATGCAAACAGCGCGAATGCAATCCTCCACCTTGCGTTCCCGGGCGAGCAACGAGCCTAAGCGAAGTTGCGCAGACCCGGGATCACGTCAGTAATTATTGATGCGCACATCGTGCCCCTTGGGGTCTTGGACGTGACCCCGGCTCTCTCAGACCTCCCTTTGGTCGGCCTTCCGGCCGGGGACGCAAGTAAAAGAGCGCGTTGAAGGCGCCTCAAACGCTGACCGGCCCAAACCTAATGCGTGCGCGAAACGCAGAACGCAATCACCTTCTGCAGCGCGTCTTTCTCGCGGCTATCTGGAAAAATCGCCAGCGCATCGTGCGCGATCCCACCATACGATCGCGCTCGCTCTAGCGTCGCCTCGATCGCTTTGTGCTTCTTCATCAAGCCGACCGCATGCTCGAGATCGCCGTCGCGAATTTCGCCGTCAGCAATCGTCCGGTCGAAGAACTGCCGCTCCTCCGCGCTCCCGCGCCGGTACGACAGGATGAGCGGCAACGTGATCTTGCCCTCGCGAAAATCATCGCCAACCGATTTCCCGAGCCGCTGACTGTCACCCGAATAGTCGAGCGCATCGTCGACGAGCTGAAACGCGAGCCCAAGATTTTTCCCATATGACCGCAACGCCGACTGCTCGTCTGCCGGCCGTTGCGCCAGCGCTGCACCAGACTCGGCTGCCGATGCGAACAGCGCCGCCGTCTTGGCGTTGATGATCTCGAGATACGCGTCTTCGGTCGTCGCCGTGTTCTTGGCGGCGGCGAGCTGCATGACCTCGCCCTCGGCGATCGTCGCCGCTGCGTTCGACATGATGCGCAAGACCGTCATCGACCCGACATCAACGAACATTTTGAACGCTTGGCCGAGCAGAAAATCGCCGACCAGCACACTCGCCTGATTGCCCCAGATCATGCGCGCCGTTTTCCGGCCGCGCCGCGTGCCGCTTTCATCGACGACGTCGTCGTGCAGCAGCGTCGCCGTGTGCATGAACTCGACGGCCGCCGCCGTGCGGATGTGGCCGCTACCTTGATACTTGCACAGCTTCGCCGCTGCGAGGCCGATCATCGGCCGCAGCCGCTTACCCCCACTGTCGATCAAATGGTGCGCGAGCTCCGGGATCATGTCGACGTCGGACACGGCCTTGTCGAGAATGATGCGGTTGATCGCCTCCATGTCGTCGCCGACGAGATCGAACAGCGGCTTCAAACCTTGTGCCGCCTCTCGGGCGTTCTCAATCGGAATTACGCGACCCAAAATCACCCCCGTCTGTGGTAGTGCTATCCGGCGGTAACTTGTACCGCGCGGTTTCACCCACCATCTGAAAATTGATACGGCTTCGATACGACATCCAATACCTCAAAGTCCGGCCATGCGCGAGTTACTGACGACGAACGACCCTGTTCTGCTCGGCTACGTTGAAGTCCTGCTCGCGGACCAAGGCATTGCCGCGGTTATTTTTGATCGCCATATCAGTATAATGGAAGGCTCGATCGGCGTATTTCCGCGGCGTCTTATGGTCAGTGGCGACGATTGGTCCCGAGCCGCGCGCATTATGAAAGACGCCGATTTGACCGAATGGATCAAAACCGATGCCGGCCCCTGACGCCGCCGATCACGCACCCGAAGCACCCCAAGTCGCGGCCTCGGAGGCGGTGACCGAAGACGTGTTTTTAGGCGATCAGTTGACGATCCGCCAGCCATCGAAAGGCTATCGCGCCGGCATCGATGCCGTCCTGCTCTCAGCGACCGTCCGCTCGGGCGAAGGCCCGGTACTCGACGTCGGCTCGGGCGTCGGCACGGTCGGGCTATGCGCCGCCGTCCGTTGCCCCGATGTCCGCGTCGTCCTCGTCGAGCGTCAAGCTGATTTGGCCGCTCTGGCGCAATCGAATATCGACCTGAACAACCTGACGACCCGCGTCTCAGTCATCGCCGCTGATATCGGCGAACCGCTTCCCGCCGCCGCCGCACGGCAGTTGCCCGCTGATACGTTTGGCCACGTCTTAGCCAACCCTCCATTTCACGCCGACGGCACCGGCACGCAATCGCTGAATGTATTCAAAGCGCTGTCACACAGCATGGCGGCCGAGGACATAGAAACGTGGTCGCGGTTCATGGCGCGCATGGCGATGCCGGGCGGCCGCGCGACGATGATCCATAAAGCCGATGCTCTCCCGCGCATTCTAAAATCGTTCGAAAACCGCTTCGGCGCACTAACGATCCTGCCGATCCATCCACGCGACGGCGCGCCCGCGATCCGCGTCATCGTCGATGGCATCAAAGGCAGCCGCGCGCCGCTCGTGATCAAACCAGGCCTGATCCTGCACGGCCTCGGCAATTCATTCCGCCCCGAGGTCGATGCCATCCTTCGCCACGGCGCCGCCCTCACCATCTAATCCCCCCACCCTCGTCATCCCCACCCTCGTCATCCCCGCGCGCTGAGCTGAAGGCTCAGCGATCCTGCGGCGGGGACCTACGCCAAGCCTCCGCACAAAACCGGTCTCACCTCACCCACAAGTCTCGCTGCATCTCGGCTTGCTGAGGCTCAAATCTCCGCCGCGCTATCGAACCACGATGACACCCCACCATCTTTCCGCTACAGGCCTGCCGTCCCATATGCCGGATAGCGAATGATCCAGGAGTTGCTGACGATGTGGCCATTCACGAAGACCCCGACTGTGCCGGTGCTGCGCTTTACGGGTCCCATCGGTATGGTGACGCCGCTGCGTCCAGGCATCTCGCTGGCGTCTTACGCCAACGCCATTTCGAAAGCCTTCGACGCCTCCAAATTGCCCTCGGTCGCGATCCTGATCAATTCGCCGGGCGGCTCGCCGGTGCAATCGAACCTGATCTTCAAACGCATTCGCCAGCTCGCCCAGGAAAAACAAAAACGCGTCTACGTGTTCTGCGAAGACGTCGCCGCATCGGGCGGCTATTTTCTTGCCATCGCCGGCGATGAAATCTACGCCGATCCATCCTCGATCGTCGGCTCGATCGGCGTCATCTCCGCAAGCTTCGGCTTCGTCGAGGCGATCGACAAACTCGGCATCGAGCGCCGCGTCTACACCGCCGGCCTCAACAAAAGCACGCTCGATCCGTTCCTGCCCGAGAAGGCTGAGGACGTCGCCCGCCTGAAGGCCCTGCAACTCGAAGTGCATGACGTCTTCATCGGCCTCGTCAAAGCCCGCCGCGCCGGCAAACTCAAAGGGACCGATGAGGAGCTGTTTTCCGGCGCCTTCTGGGCCGGTGCCAAAGCCGTCGAATATGGTCTAATCGACGGCATCAGCGACGTTCGCACCAAGATGCAGCAGCTGCACGGCGAGAACGTCCGCTTGAAAGTCATCGAGCCTGAAAAAACGGGCCTCCTCGGCCGCATGCGAAAATTATCGAGCGCCTCGACCGAAGGCTCAGGCAGCCTTGCTTTCGCCGGCGATCTGGTGTCCGCTATCGAGGCCCGCGCACTGTGGTCGCGCTTTGGGCTTTGACGTATTGCCCCATCGGGAAGGCCTGACGCATGCCGCCGCTCGTTTTCGCCGTTGTCATCGGAGCCGGGTGCTACGCCGGCTTCAGACTGTTCGCCAAGCTGATCGAGCAGGCTCAGATGCCGACCCGTTCGGAGCGTGAGCGTGTGCGCCGCGAAGCCCAAGTCCGCAATCAGGCCCGCGCCTCAGACGGCACCACCCGGGACCTGGGCGAACTCGAATGGGACGAGGCCTCCGGCGTCTACCGTCCCCGCCGCGACAGCGCCTGAACCGCCGACCCCAAGGCCCGGCCAGCGACGGTGACGTGACAAGCGTTTCCGGGGGTGCGTATAGTGCGCCGCAACCGGCAACCTCCAACCGAGCCTTTCCATGCCCACCACGACGGCGACCCGAACGTCGCCCGCGACCACCGCCCAAAAAACCCAGGCCCTCCGCCCGAAGCAATCCTTTCAGGATTTGATCCTGACGTTGCAATCGTTCTGGGGCGCGCAAGGCTGCGTCGTCCTCCAACCCTATGACATGGAAGTCGGCGCCGGCACGTTCCACCCGGCAACCACACTTCGTGCACTTGGCCCCAAGCCTTGGTCCGCAGCCTACGTTCAACCCTCGCGCCGTCCCAAGGATGGCCGCTACGGCGAGAATCCCAATCGGCTGCAGCACTATTACCAGTTCCAAGTGATCATGAAGCCGTCGCCGGCAAACATCCAGGAGCTGTATCTGGCGAGCCTCGACGCGATCGGCATCGATACGTCGATCAACGACATCCGCTTCGTCGAAGACGACTGGGAAAGCCCGACGTTGGGTGCCTGGGGTCTCGGCTGGGAAGTCTGGTGCAACGGCATGGAAGTGTCGCAGTTCACCTACTTCCAACAAGTCGGCGGCTTCGACTGCAATCCGGTCGCGGGCGAAATCACCTATGGCCTCGAGCGCTTGGCGATGTACGTCCAGGGCGTCGATCGCGTCTTTGATCTGAATTTCAACGGCCGCGACGACGACCGCCGCTTATCCTACGGCGACGTCTTCCTCCAAGCCGAACGCGAATATTCGCGCTACAATTTTGAGCACGCCAACACACCCGCGCTGCTTCAGCACTTCAAGGACGCCGAAGCCGAATGCCAATCGCTTCTGACCAAAGGCGAGCATAAGGACGGCCATCAAATGGCCCTTCCCGCTTACGATCAGTGCATCAAGGCGAGCCACGTTTTTAATCTCCTCGACTCACGCGGCGTCATCTCAGTCACCGAACGGCAAAGCTATATTCTACGCGTGCGCGATCTCGCCAAAGCCTGCTGCGCCGCGTGGCTGACAACCGACGGAGGCCGCGCCTAACGCCCTTGCCAACCGGCCCCTGATACTCAAACCCGCAATTCAACAAAACAAAACTGGAGGACGCGCATGAATCAGGAATTGATCGTTGGGCTCATCGCCTTGGGCGTCCCATTCTTCGCCGTCGGCTATCTGATGCTGCGAAAAAATCCGGGCATCTTTCGCATGTTCCTCGCCATGATGTTGATCGGCCTCGGCTACCTAACCGCCACCGGCGCCATGAACGACATCGGCCGCAAAGTCCTGGGCATGAACGACAACCTGCAAGACGGCCCCGTCCCCGCGGCCACACCCGCAACACCAGCGCCAGCAACACCAACCCCCGAAACACCAGCTCCCGCGCCGTAGACCTGGTGGGGTGACTTTCTTCTCCCTTGGGGAGAAGGTGCCCCGCATGGCGCGCAGCGCCAAAGCAAATAAGGGGCGGATGAGGGGCTAGGCCGCAAGCACTGCCAATCG